>NZ_RZQY01000386.1:0-5654 GCF_003998575.1 Mesorhizobium sp. M7A.F.Ca.CA.001.10.2.1
GGGGGACTGCTCCCGCCACAGGACGCCGATGTCGACATTGCGCCTGACGCCGCCCATCACCGGGGTGAAGGAATGCACCGAGATCAGCGCCTGCCGGCCAGCCGCGGCGTCGATAACAGCCTGTTCGACCGGCGCCCAGGCGATCATCTTGCGCAGCCTGACATCGACTGCATCGGGCGCGAGATTGCCAGGCACCGGAATGCCGCCGAGATCCGGGCGCATGAAGTCCCATTCGCCGGCAGGCCGGTTGTAGTCGAGGAACAGCCGCGAATAATGCGCGACCACGGCCGGCGCCCGCAATGTCTGCGACAGCCGGCGCGTCAAGGCATCGATGCCGATGTCGACGGCGAAATGCGTGCCGAGATAGGGTGCTGCGAGGCCAAGGTCATGCCATGGCGCGGGCACCAGATTGCCCGCATGTTCGGCGATCAGCAGATAGGGGCTCGCCGCCTCGATCCGCAGCCGCTCGACACTGGCGGCGGCCAGCGCGGCGACTGCTCTCTCATCAAGCTCTGCAAGGCTCGCGGCGCTCACCGGGCCGTCCTCCGGATCAGCCGATGACGGAGCGGACATGATAGGCCTTGGCCGCTGTCGCCTCCGCCAGGCCGGCGCGGCCATTGGTGCGGCCGAGGCCGGAATTCTTGATGCCGCCCCAGGGTAGATGCAGGTCGGCGTGGTCGCAGCGATTGAGATAGACGGTACCGGCCTCGACCTCGTCGAGCAGCGCCACGCCGCGCTCGATATCTGTGGTCCAGATCGAGGCGCTGAGGCCGAAATCGCTGTCGTTCATCAGGCCGATCGCCTCGTCATCGCTGCCGACGGACTGGATGCAGGCCACCGGCCCGAACAGTTCGTCGCGCATGATCCGCATGCTGTGATCGACACCCACCAGCACTTCCGGCGCGACATAGGCGGCGCCAAGACCAGAGGCCTTGAGCGTTCCGTCTCGCGGCATCAGGCGCCGGGCTCCTGCCCGGACCGCCTGTTCGGCGAGATCGCGGATCGTGTCGGCGGCACTCGCCCGCACCACCGGGCCGACCATCGGCTTTTCGCCGATGGGATGGCCGATGGTCCATTTCGCCGTTTCGGCAACCAGCGCTTCGACGAAGCGGTCATGGATCGCCTGGTCGACATAGATGCGCTCGACCGAACAGCAGGACTGGCCGGCATTGGAATAGGTGCCCTCGGCGATCTGCGGGATCGTGGCTTCGAGATCGGCATCGGCGCGGATATAGGTCGGATCCTTGCCGCCGAGTTCGAGATGCACCTGTGTGAAGGTGCCGGCGGCGGCGGCATGGACGCTCCGGCCGCCATTGACCGAACCGATGAAATTCACCGCGTTGAAGGCGCCGGACGCAATCAGCTTCTCGGCATCGGCATGGTCGAGATGCAAGCTCTGGAAGACGCCCTCGGGGCCGCCGGCGGCACGGAAGGCCTCTTCCGCCAGTTCGGCAATCAGCGGCGTCTGCGGCGAATGCTTGAAGATCACCACATTGCCGGCCGCGAGCGGCGACGTCACGAGATAGCCGAGCATGGCGGTGGGATAGTTCCAGGCGCAGATCGACAGATGCAGGCCGCCCGCCACCGGCTTGGCATAGCGGCGGATGTTGTCATCCGAAGGATACGGCACATTGGCCAGGGTTTCCGGTGCGATGTCGGCAAGCAATTGTCCGACCAGCGCCAGGCGAGGCGTCTCGTCGGCCTGCCATAGCGGCCGGCCGATCTGCCAGGCCACCATCTCGGCCAGCGGCGTTGCCCGCGCCTTCATCTCCTCACCAAAGCGCAGCAGGATCGCCAGTCTGTCGGCCAGCGGCGTCCGCCGCCAGGACGGCAGGGCGGCACGCGCGCGGGTGAGCGCTGCCTCGATGGTGGAACCGTCGGCATAAGAGCGCGTCGTATAGGTCGAGCCGTCGACGGGAGAAATCACGGAAAAGGTCCGCGCGCCGGAATGCAGGTTCATGCTGTTGAAATCCATCCGAGCTGAGAGGTCATTTGGGGTACGATATCGCTATTTTCCATTTTGGCAAATTTTTTCTAATACCGCTTGATGGAATTTTGGTCCGCCCCTATTGTCCCTTCGATCTGCATTTTGGCAGGAACAGACGAGGGGTTCAGATGATCGCTTACGATTTCACCGGCAGGCATGCGGTCGTGGCCGGCGCAGGCGGCGGCATGGGCGAGGCGATCACGCTGGCGCTGCTCGATGCCGGTGCCTCTGTCACTGCCATCGACGTCAAGCAGCGTCCTGCGTCCCTCGCCGCCTATGACGACAGGCTCGCCTTCGCGCAGGGCGATCTCACCGACGCCGCCTTTGTCGAACAGACGATCGGCACGGCGGGCCGCGAGCGCGGTGGCATCGACTATCTCGCCAATGTCGCCGGCGTGCTGTGGTTCGGCCGCGACAAATCGGCCCTCGAGATGGATCTCGACGTCTGGGACGAGGTGTTCAACATCAATTTGAAATCCTTCGTACACACGGCGCGCTCGGTCGTACCCCACATGCGCGCGGGCGGACGCGGCGGCGCCATGGTGCATTTCTCGACCATCCAGTGGTATCGCGGCGACGCCAACCCGCAGGACGCCTACCAGGCATCCAAGGCCGGCGTCTGCGCGCTGTCCAAATCGCTGGCCATGCAGTTGGCCGGCGAACGCATCCGCTCCAACGCCATCTGTCCCGGCATGGCGCTGACCCCGCTGCAGGCGCGCTGGGACACCGAGGAGAAGCGTTCGGCCGTGGCGAGTTACGCGCCGCTCGGCCGCATCGGCACGCCGCAGGACATGGCCAACGCGGCCCTGTTCCTGCTCTCCGACGCGGCGAGCTACATCACCGGCATCGAACTTGCCGTCGATGGCGGCCTGCTGATGCGCATGTAGCCAGCACGCCCGCTGCCGGGCTGTGGCAGCACGACATGCCGGGTCTCTCCGCGATCACAATCTGTCAACTTTCCGTTCCTTGCCAGCCCAGGGATTGGAACGCCTCTATATGGATATTGCGGGCCACGAACCGCCGGCGATGACAGGATCACCGCGACGCGACGGAGGAGATTGCCCGTGTCCGGAAAGCGATATCCACACCGCTTTCCCGTTGAAGGGAGGCGCGACCATGCGCAATGTCACACCAAGGATCATAGCAATCGCATCGCTACTGGCGGCCGTGCCGCTATCGAGTGCTTACGCGGTACACCGCCACAGGGTCGAACCGCAGCGCATGTCTGTCGAGGCTAGAGCCGTCCTGGACCAGTTGCAGGGCGTCAAGCAAGGGATCGTCGAGGCAAGGGAGGCCAAGGCGATCACCCCTGAGCAGGAGCACGATCTGATGATGAGGGCCGACAGCATCCATCGCTCGGCCACTGACGGCGGCGCATACCAAGGTTTGCTCAGCCAGATTGAGAACTTGGATCAGCGACTGCAAGACGATTCAGGCGGCGGCTTCTACATCGGCGACGGCGCCGATGGCGGCTACTATCCAAACGGCTGACGCAGACTGACAATGATCGCACGGCGCCTCCGGCGATTGTCGGGGCTCCGGCTTTTCCGATACGAGATGGGGGGCAAACGCCTACTGAACCGACGCGACAGTGCAGACGGACGCGATGTCTCCGATGCCCTGGCAGAGGGCGGGACCGTTCAGGCGCGGATCCTCGACCAGCGTCTGCGTCCCGCCATCGGAGGGCTGGCCGGCAAAGAAGATAGGGGGCGGCTGACCGCCGCCATGCATGTCGGCATTGTGGACGACGACGCTGGCGGCTTCGGTTGGCGGCACCGCGTTGGCAGGCTGCACCACCAGGTCCGCGCCGACATAGGTCAACTCGTAATTGGCCGAGATGGTCAGGCTGCCTTGCTCGATGGCGTAAATGCCGGGCATGCTTGCAGTGGTGGCTTCGGTCGAAAGGCCGCCCGCGAACATGTCGCCGTTGACCAGCCCCAAGCCGCCGACCGTGTAGGTGAGTGGCGGATTGGCCGTCCCTTGTGGCCGGCTCTGCGCATCCGCAACCACGGTGATGGCCCGCTTGCCGATGCTGAAGTCCGCGCCGACATAGCTGATGTCATAGTTTGAGTTCGCGGCGTTGGTGATGCCGCCTTGCCCCATTGCATAGCCGCCGACAGTCTCACCAGCGGCGCGATCGAGAGCACCGGTCAACGCCGCGCCACTACCGAGATCGGAGACGGTATAGCCTAGGGATGACGGGTCGGCATCGCCATAGGATTTGCCCTGGCCGGCATTCGCCGTCACCGTTACTGCACGCTTGCCAATACTGAAACCGGCACCGACATAGCTGATGGCATAATTGCTATTCTCAGCGTTGGTCAGCGTGCCCTGGCCGATCGCATAATTGCCGACAGTCTCGCCGGCCGCGCGGTCGAGAGCACCGACCAGCAGCGCTCCGCTACCAAGATCCGAAACGCTGTAGCCGAATGACGAGGGATTGCTGTCGCCGTAGATCTTGCCTTGACCGGCATTGGCCGTGACGGTGATCGCCCGCTTGCCGATGCTGAAGTTCGCGCCGACATAGTTGATGTCGTAATTGCCGTTGGCGGCATCAGTGAGCGTGCCGCGGCCAATCGCATGGCTGCCGGCATTCTCACCGGCAGCACGATCCAGTGCGCCGACAAGTGCCGTTCCAGTGCCCAGATCCGAGACAGTGTAGCCGTAGGACAGCGGATCGCTGTCACCATAGGTCTTGCTCAAGCCGCTATCCGCCGTGACCGTGACGGCGCGTTTGCCGATGCTGAACCCGGCGCCAACATAGCTGATGTCGTAATTCGCATTGGCGGCATCGGTGAGGCTGCCGCGGCCGATCGCATAGGTTCCGACGCCCTCGCCGGCTGACCGACCGAGAGCGCCGACAAGGGCGACGCCGGTGCCGAGATCGGTAACGGCGTAGCCATAGGACAATGGATCGGCATTGCCGTAGGTCTTGCCCAGGCCCGCATTGGCAGTAACGGTCACCGCCCGTTTGTCGATGGTGAAGTTGGCGCCGACATAAGTGATGGCGTAATTGGCGTTCGACACGCCGAGATTGCCTTGGCCGATGGCATAGGTGCCGGCATTCTCGCCGGTCACGCGATCGAGTGCGCCAAGCAGCGATGCGCCGCTGCCGAGATTTGAAACGGTATAGCCATAGGACGATGGATCGCCATCGCCATACGTCTTGCCCTGGGCGGCGCTGGCGGTGACTGTCACCGCCCTTTTGCCGATGGTGAAATCGGCTCCGACATAGGTGATGTCATAGTTTGAATTGTTGCCGTTGGTCAGCGTGCCCTGGCCGATGGCGTACATGTCGGCATTCTCGCCGACATCACGGCCGAGTGTGCCGACCAACGCCACGCCGGTGCCCAGGCTCGAAACGCTGTAGGCGTAGGATGACGGATCGACATCGCCATAGGTCTTGCCCTGCCCTGATGTCGCTATCACCGTCACCGCACGCTTGGCGATGGAGAGCAGGCCGGCGCTGTTGAAGGCAAGGGCGTAGCCGTTCGAGGCAGCGACGTTGCCGGTGCTGATGCTGATCGCATAGGGCCCGCTGCCGACTTGTTCGTTGCCTGACAGCGTGGCGGTGGAGAGCGACGGCGCGCCGCCAAATGTATTGGCGGCAGCGTCGCCGAGATAGGCATTGGTGACGCCCGCCTGATAGCCCGACACCGTATAGGTC
>NZ_RZQY01000387.1:0-5641 GCF_003998575.1 Mesorhizobium sp. M7A.F.Ca.CA.001.10.2.1
CAGCCGAGCAGCGCTTTTGCACGCGAAATATCGGGCTGCCTGCGCCGAGGATCATCTTGCGGCAGCGGCAGAAATCTCAAATCCGATTTGGTGCCGGTCATCGCCTTCACCAGCGCCGCCAGTCGCACGATGGTGAATTCTCCGGGATTGCCCAGATTGACCGGCTTGCCCGGATTGGGGTCGATGTCCATCAGTCGCCTCAATCCATCGATCTGATCGGAGACATAGCAGAAGGACCGCGTTTGCAAGCCGTCGCCGAAGATCGTCAGAGGACGTTTTTCTAACGCCTGCATGATCAGGTTTGAGACGATGCGGCCATCCGCCGGATCCATTCTCGGACCGTAGGTGTTGAAGATGCGCGCGACGCGCACGTCGGCTTTGCCGGCTCTAAGATAGTCGAAGCAAAGCGTTTCGGCAGTGCGCTTGCCCTCGTCGTAGCAGGCGCGCGGGCCTGTGCAGTTCACATGGCCAACATAGTCCTCCCTCTGGGGATGTTGCTCCGGATCGCCATACACTTCGCTCGTCGAGGCCTGTAGCAGCCGCGCGTCATATCGGACAGCGAGTTCGAGCAGGTTGAGCGTGCCGATCACGCAGGTTCGCGTGGTGTGTATCGGGTCGGCCTGGTAACGCGGCGGCGAGGCAGCGCATGCCAGGTTGTAGATGCGATCCACGGGCTCGCCGAGATCCAATGGCCGGCAGATGTCCTGCTCGATCAATCGGAAACCCGGCTGATCCATGATCGAGATGATGTTTTCCATGCGCCCTGTCAGGAAATTGTCGGCGCAGATCACGCGCCAGCCATCGCGGAGCAATGCTTCGCAAAGATGCGAACCGAGGAATCCCGCACCGCCGGCGACAAGCACTGCCTTTGCCCTTTGCGCGTTTCTTTTTTGTCGCATCGTCGTTTTCTCCTGTATGCCGGTCATGCTGCGCTTCCGATGTCGAAATCGAGGGCCGCCGCCCTTGGCTGTGTCAACGCCGTCACGAATTCGCGCGCTCTGGCCGCACCGGTGTGGGATGCGAGGACGCGTTCGCGGGCCCGGCGGGCCATGGCGAGGCGTGTGCGCTCGGACTCGCCGAAGAGGATTTCGATGACATCGTCCGTTTCCCCGGCGTTGTGAATCGCCGATGCGGGAAAGAAGCTGTCGAGCCCTGGCCAGCGATCGCTGATGATGGGCGTGCCGCAAGCAGCCGCTTCGAACAGGCGCACACTGGGTGACCATCCGGCAGCGATCATGGAACTGCGTGTGACGTTCAGCGTGTAACGCTGACGGCTGTAGAACGCGGCATGATCGGCCGGCGGCAAATGTTCGATGCGTTCGACATTGTCCGGCCAGGTGATGTCGGATGGGTATTGCGAGCCGGCTACGACGAAACGGCGGTCCGGCATACGCCGTGCTGGTTCGAGCAGCAGCGCGTTCAGCGTTGCCTGCCGGTCGGCACTGTAGGTGCCGAGATAGCCGAGATCCCAGCGGATCGGATCGCCGGTCCGGTGGTGCCGTTCCGGGTCGACCGAGCAGTAGAGCGGTTCGGCGCGGCGCGCGCCGAACTCCTCCACCAGACGGCCAAGCATCGGCCCGCCGGTGAACGAGAAGTAGACATCAAAATACGGAATCTGCCGCCAGCTCAGGTAATCGCAATCATCGGCTGAAAGCTGCGCCACGGTTACCGGCGTGTCGATGTCGTAGAAGCAGAAGCGCCCTTTGCAAAATGAAGCGACGATGTCGATGACCACGCGCCCTTCCGGCACGAAGGAGCCCATGACGACAATGTCGGCCTGCTCCAGGCACCGGGCGTAGTCGCTTTGCAACTCCGCAGTGGTTTCGTAGTAGCGCAAGGCGCAGAAATCCGGATCTCGCAGATCGCGGTGGTTGGCGTACCACGGCACGTCTCGCTCCAGAAAGGTCACGCGGTGGCCGAGTTCGTGCAGACCTTTCAGCAGGCCTCGAAACGTCGTGGCGTGGCCGTTTCCCCAGGACGAGGACAGCGACAGGCCGAGAAAGACGATGTCCAATTGCTTGGTCATTCCGCTGCCTCCACGGTCCCCTGCTCGAAATGACGTTTGAAGACGGCATCGGCCACGTCCGCCCGCAGCGCGTAGGTATGGTCGGCCAGCACGCGGCAAAGTGCGGCCTGGCCGATTGCCTTCGCCCGACTGGAGGTCAGCGAGCGCATGATCTCGGCGACATCGCCGCCGTCCCGTGCCACCAGGATCTCCTCGTCTGGTTTCAGGAACAGTTCCACGCCCAGCCATGCGTCGGTGATGAGGCAGGCACCGGCGCCGGCCGCCTCGAAGACACGCGTGGCCGGTGAAAAACCGTTTACGGCCATGCTGTCGCGACTGATGTTCAGCACGGCCTTGGGAGTGACGTTGAAGGCATTATGATCGCGGGTGCCAACGTGACCGAGCCAGCCGACATTGGCGGGAAGCGGCTTGTCCCCCCAGCCCGATCCGCCGAGCAGAAAGCGCTGTTTCGGCAGCTGGCTTGCGGGATCGAGGAAGAATGCTTCGACACGCGCCTCACGATCCGGCAGCCGGTTGCCGAGGAACGCCAGATCGCAAGCGAAACGCGCATTGCTGGCGACCGGGTGATGCGTTTGGGGATCGAGCGCATTGTAAATCGGCACGCATTCGTTCGCCCCCATGGCACGGTAGGCCCAGACGACGGGGTCGCCGCCGCCATAGGTCAGCACAAGGTCGATTTCTTGCAGGGCGCCATGGAGCGGATGGTCCGGTTCGTCGCGCAGCTGGGCAAGGGTTGCCGGAGCGTCCACGTCCCAGAATACCACCAGCGCGTCGCTGCGGGCATGGTCGAGAACGGCGCGCAGCAGCGCCTCGTCCTCGAAACCGACGCCACTCGCCTTGACGACGATGTCGGCGCTGGCGGCGCGTGCCGCGACCTGCATCAACGCGTGCTGGGTCGCTTCATAAACGACCACTGTGCACCAGTCAGGGGCCTCGATGTCGCGGTTCTTCTGCCGGTCGTAGACGTCGGGCTCATAGAAGGTGATTTCGTAGCCCAATTGGGCAAGCGCCTTCAGCAAGCCGCGATAGTAGGTCGCGGCACCGTTCCAGTAGGACGACAAAAGGCTCGATCCATAGAATGCCATCTTCATGCGGCGGCTTCCTTTGCGGTGGTCTTGTTGATGGTATGTTCGGTTGTGCATTCCGTGAGCACGCCGAACAACTCGTCGACGCGGTGCTGGCAGGTGTGCCGCGAGCGGATGGTCTCGAGACCCGAAGTCACCAGGGAAGCCGCGAAATCCGCATCGGCCAACACCGCCCGCAGGTGTTGCCGCATTTGCGAGCCATTGTGGGCGAACAGGAAGTCGACGCCGGGCCTGAACAGCTGCTCGACATCGGACCATGGTGCTGAAATCAGCGGAATGCCGCAGGCGAGTGCCTCGAACATGCGGATCGTCGGAATTCCAGGCAAACCCTCACGATAGGGGCGCCGCGGGATGTGGACGGTGACACGATGCGCGGCGAACGCCTTCGGCACGTCGGCATTGGCGATCCATCCGTCATAGCGCAGTCCGGCGGTGGCCAGATCCGCAAGTGCGGGCTTGGGGTAGCGTACGCCGTGCACGGTGGCCTCGAGACCGAGATCGTGTACCGGCTCGATTAGAAACTCCTTGAGTTCGGCGGTTCGTTCATCGTCGCCCCAGTTTCCAATCCAGACCAGATCGGACGTGGGGTGGATCTCCGGGTGCGGCTTGAACAGGCGATCGTCCGCAGCTTCATGCCAGGTGAAGACGCGCTTGCCCCAGCCGGCGCGCAAATAGCTCTCGCGCAAGGCCTCGCCAAAGGCGAGAACGCCGTCATAGTGCTCCAACCGCAGCGCCGAGATTGCCTCGGTCGCCGATACCGCCCGGTGGTGGGTGTCATGAAACAGAAGGATGAAGTTGCCGCCAGCGGCCCGGGCACGGCCGATACGTGCGACAAGCTTCGGATCCGTCCACTCATGAACGATCACAACGTCGGCCTCAGCGATCCAGGCCTCGTGATCGAACCCGACATCGTAGGTCACCGGCATCAGTTCTGGGAAATCCTTGCGGAAGCGTTCGATGGCGAAGGATCCCTTCTCAGCCAGCAGGTTCGAACGGCTCCAGCCGTCGGACGGCTCCAGCGCGACCGCCTGGTGCCGGCGCGCGACCAGTTCCCGCATGATACCGCGCAGGAAATGGGCATTGCCGTGGTTCCAGTCGGAAACGACCGAGTGGGTGTAGAACAGAAAGCGCATGGTCAGCGCCCCGCCATGGCCAGGGCCGCCTTGTCGTAGATGCCTCGCATGGCCGCCGCTTGCCTGGCCAGTGTAAACCGGCGGCTTCGTCGCAGGGCTGCCTGGCCGAGCTCCCGCCTGAGTTCGACATCGCTGGAGAGACGATTGAGGCAGGCAGCGAGGTCGTGGGGATTGCGCGCGTGAAAGAACATCGCGGCCCCGTCCCATAGTTCGCGATAGGTTGCGATGTCGGAAAGCACCAAGGGCGTCGCCGACATGGCAGCTTCCAGCGCGGCCAGACCGAATGGCTCATAGATTGATGGCGACACGAAAATGCCGGCGCGCGCCATCAAGGAGCGCACCTCGTGAGACGGCAGTGCTCCCAGAGGAACAGCATAGCTGAAGCTGGTACGCCCGCCGTTGGGACCGTGCATCGAACCGGCGGCAAAAACGGGCCATTGCGTCAGCGACGCGGCCTGGTCGATCACCGCCGCATTCTTGCCCTCGTCCCACCAGCGGGCAGCGGCGAAGACGAGCGGTTGGCGCTTTTCGGTCTTCGGCACCGGACTGGCACTATTTCCGACCACACTGAGACGCGCGATCGGGCCATAGCAGGTCTCAAGCATGTCGGCATGGCTGCGGCTCGGCACGATAACAGCGTCGGCCCGATCCAAGCCGCGCCTGTTGCGCTCCTTCTGCCAGGCCCATGCGCCATCCACTGCCTGTTTCCTGACGGCGTGGAACCATGTCGTCACGCAGGAATGCGAGACCACCACGGCTGGGCACGGCGCATCGAATCCCGCCGCCTGCGTTGGTGCGTTGAAATGAACAAGGTCGATGGCGTGGTCGCGCATGGGCGCAAGCAATTCCCGCGGCAGCGCGTCGAGGTCGCCGCCGTTGCGGGTCATCCAATCCGGCGGCGTACTCAACCAGATCAGCGTCGTGAAAGCCTCCGCCTCCGCAGCCTGCTGCCTCGACGGTTGTGGACCGAGGCCGGCAAGCACCACACTGTCGCCGCCGTTCACAAGTTCCCGTGCCAGATCAAGGGCATAGCGCCATACGCCGCCCACGGCATCGACGGTCATCAGGATGCGCCGCGAGCGCGGCGTCAGTGTCCGCAACATGTCGCCTCCAGTTCCGCCAGCGGTCGCGGCCGCCTCTCCTGGATGTCACTGAATTTCTGGAAAGATGCGAGGTAGTGGTCATGGGCGCGTTCCCAGGCAAGGTCGTCGGGTTCGCCCCAAAGCTCGCGGTAGCTGGGCGAACTCGGATACGGGTAAAGCGGCACAGGTTCGTTGGCCCATACGCCGTGGTCGATCAGGTGGGTTCGCCAGTGCTCGACCAGGGCGGGATCATCCTCGACCACGCCGATCAGATTGGCCTGAACGAATGGAACGTGACGTCTGGCATCGACGAGC
>NZ_RZQY01000388.1:0-5639 GCF_003998575.1 Mesorhizobium sp. M7A.F.Ca.CA.001.10.2.1
GAACAGGCCGGCAAGCAGGCTTGGCGACGGCGATGAGCGCCAGCGCCACCGTGCCGTCGCCGCAACCAGAATGTCAGCCCCGGAAAAGATCTCATGCGCGGCACGGCGCAGCGGCAGGAGATGAATGACCAGCGCCGGTTGGCCCTCCCTGGCTGGAATGGGGATGGAACGCACGACCCGATCTTGCAAATTGTGCGTAATGGCTTGCCGGAAAAGCTCATTCGCGGACACGTCGGCAAGTGCCATGCCGCCATGTGCGGCGGCGATGAAAACGGATGGCATGTTTTCCAGCAGCACATTGGCCGTCAGCACGCGTCCCGATGCAGTCATTACCGCCGCCGGCAGACCAAGGGCCTCGAGAGCCGAGACGCTCGCTTTGGCCTGCTCCATGCCCAGCCGCGCCGATACCAGGCCGGCACGCGAAAAGTGCGGGCGAAGCTGGTCGAGCCTGTCGATCGACGTCTGATCGTAGGTGCCGTCCCGCGTCCAGCGTTGAAAGACAAATGTAACCAGTTCGCCGCTCGGCATGGCAACCGCCGAACAGATATGAGCGCCGATACCTGCCGCCCTCAATTGTATCCGTACCGGATCATGCTCGAGCTCGTCGGCAGTCAGAAAATCTTCGACCTGCACGAAACTCGCCGGTTGCAGGCTGCACATGCGCTGAATCGCATCGGAGAATTTCCAGCTGTCGCCGGCAATGAATTCATCGAACAGGGAGCGGACGGTTTCAAGGGAATTGCCATGCCCGGGAGACTCGTCACTCAACCGGCCGCGAACGGGGGAGCCGTCGCTGAACAGGAAGATCGCGCCGTCAGCCGAACTCGAAAGCTCGCTGGCCGCTTCGAGCGCACCCGCCCATAAATCCGGCACGAACGCGGCCTCGTAGATCCTGTCCGTAAGATCATCGAACATGAGAGCGCACAGTCCTTTCAGAGTCAGCGTCTTGCCGGCTCGGATCGTCAACGCGCTCCCACACGCCAACCGATACCCGCAGGATCAAAATGCCATGCTGAAAGCTGAGGTCAACCTCAGATTGCTGTCGAGCCGCATGCAGTTGCCGGCCCCAAAACGACAAAACCCGCCGGACTGGGTCCAGCGGGCTCGGAACCGCGACAAAAGTCGTCTGGTGCGGCTCTGGCTTCCACGGCTTGGTCCGCCGGAGCGGACCAGACGTGGCTTTAGATAGCCCTGCGGGCGATCTTTTCGATGTCGGCGCGGTTGATGCCGAGATCGCTGAGCTGACGTGCGTTGAGACGGTTCAGTTCGCGGACGGTCTCGGTGTACATACGCCAGTTACGGAAAGCGCGGATCGGGTTCATGGTAGTCCTCCAAATTGATGTTCGTTTCGATGGTGCTCAAATAGGCGTCATCGATGAGGACTTGAATGGCTGATTTTGCATAGCAATGATGCAAATGCTGCATTGCAGCATTAAGCTTCTGTTCATCTTGTAGGCAGCGAGGCGCTGACCTCGCTCGCTGTCAGCCGACGTCGAGCACGATCTTGCCGATGTGTTCGCCGTCCTCCATCCGCTCATGCGCCCGCCAGGCTTCGCTGAGCGGGAAGATCATGTCCATGACAGGAGCAACCTTGCGCGTGCCGAGCAACGGCCACACCTGCGCTTCCAGCGCCGCCGCGATCGCCGCCTTGAACTCGACGGTGCGCGGCCTCAGCGTCGACCCGGTGTGGGTAAGCCGCTTGACCATGATTTTCGAAAAATCCGCGCTTGCGACAGCGCCGGCCTGCACGGCGATCTGGACGATCCGACCCTCGACCGCAGCGGCCTCATAGTTGCGCGCCACATAGTCGCCGCCGACCATGTCGAGGATGACGTTGGCGCCCTTGCCGTCCGTTGCCTCCTTGACCGCGGCGACGAAATCCGCCTCGCGATAGTTGATCGCCCGGTCTGCGCCGAGCTTCAGGCAGGCGTCGCATTTCTCCTTGCTGCCGGCGGTGGTGATGACATAGGCGCCGAAGGCCGAGGCAAGCTGGATCGCCGTCGCGCCGATGCCGGACGAGCCGCCATGGACGAGCAGCGTCTCGCCTTTCTTGAGGCCGCCACGCTCGAACACATTGTGCCAGACGGTGAAGTAGTTTTCCGGCACCGCCGCGGCTTCGGTATGGGTGAAGCCGGCGGGCAACGGCAGCACGCTCCCGGCATGCACCTTGACATATTCGGCATAGCCGCCGCCGGGCGTCAGCGCGCAGACGCGGTCGCCGATGCGCCAGCGCGATATGTCGTCGCCAAGGGCCGCCACTTCGCCCGACGCCTCGAGGCCCGGCAGGTCCGACGCGCCGGGCGGCGGCGGATAGGCGCCCTTGCGCTGCTGGATATCGGGCCGGTTGACGCCGGCGGCATGCACCTTGATCAGGATCTCGCCGGGGCCGGGCTGCGGCACGTCGCGTGTTTCCGGCTTCAGGACCCGAGGGCCACCCGGCTCCGAGATCGCGATGGCCGTCATCCTTGCCGGAATTTTCTGTCCGCTCGCCATGAGATTTCCCGTCTTTCCTCGCCGTTGTCCGATCGGCTGTTTGCATC
The DNA here is from genome assembly GCF_003998575.1 of Mesorhizobium sp. M7A.F.Ca.CA.001.10.2.1. NCBI lineage: Bacteria > Pseudomonadati > Pseudomonadota > Alphaproteobacteria > Hyphomicrobiales > Phyllobacteriaceae > Mesorhizobium > Mesorhizobium sp. M7A.F.Ca.CA.001.10.2.1. The sequence goes on from NZ_RZQY01000388.1 coordinate 2,541, forward strand.
GACGCCCCTGCCCTATGTATGCTGATTGCCAAATCAGGCAAATGGCCAATCTGGTCTTGGCGGAGGAGGAGCGACGATGGCGATCTTCGACGACGAACCCAAGAAGAAGTCACGCCCGCACGAGATCGGGCAGGACCTGTCACTGCTTTCCGTCAGCGACTTGACCGAGCGGATCGGTATCCTGCGCGACGAAATTGCCCGCCTGGAAGCCGAACTCAAGGCCAAGGACACCACCAAATCCGCGGCCGAAGCACTGTTCCGCCGCGGATAGGCGCGCTGGCGCAAAGCCCGCCGCCGAAAAGCCCGAATGCGGCTGTCTTCAGACCCAGCGTCCCCGCCAAACCTGAGCCGGATCAAACAATGTTCGCAACCTACCGACCGATCCTCTCGCTGCTTCGCGGCACCGCTTTCCTGCTCGCGGCATCTGGATTGCATGGACTGCTCTTGCCCCTGCGCGGTCAACTGGAAGGTTTCTCGACCGCATCGCTCGGCCTGATGGGCACGGCATGGGCCGGCGGCTTCGTCACCGGCTGCTTCTTCGCACCGCGCATCGTGCGCCGCGCAGGCCACGTTCGCGCCTTTGGCGCCTTTGCCGCATCCGGCGCCATCGTGGCGCTACTGACCGGGCTGATCATCGACGAATATGTCTGGATCCTGCTGCGCGCCTTCACCGGCTTCACCATGGCCGGTGCCTTCATGGTCATCGAAAGCTGGCTGAACGAGAAGGCCACCAACGAGAACCGCGGCACCGTCTTCGGCCTCTACATGATGGTCACTTATGCCTCGATCATGGGCGGGCAGATGATCGTCGCCGGCGGCGACGTGAAGTCCGCATCGCTGTTCATGATCACCGGCATCCTGTTTTGCCTATCGCTCATTCCGACGGCGGTCTCGACCGCCTCTCACCCCAAGCCGCTGCAGGATGTCTCACTTGATGTCAGAGGCCTTTATGCCAATTCGCCGGTGTCGGCGGTCGCTTGCGTGTTGATCGGCATCGCCAACGGCGCCTGGGGCACGCTTGGCGCCGTCTATGGCGCCCGCATCGGCATTTCCACGGCCGAGATCGCCCTGATGATGAGCCTTGTGGTCGTTGCCGGTGCCGCGATGCAGCTTCCGGCCGGGCGTCTCTCCGACAAGACCGACCGGCGTTTCGTGCTGGCGGGAGCGGCTTTCGGCGGGGCTTTGTTCGCGCTCTTGATCTTTCTGTTCGAGCCGCGCTCCGGCGTCTTCGTCATCGTCTTCACTGCCGCCTATGGCGCCTTCGCCTACACGCTCTATTCGATTGCCGTGGCGCATGCCAACGACCACGCGCGCTCGGAGGATTTCGTCAAGGTATCTGGCGGGCTGTTGCTGCTCTACGGCTTCGGCACGATGATTGGACCCTTGCTCGCCGCCGCTTTGATGGGCTGGATGCGCCCGGAAGGTCTGTTCTTGGCGACCGCCTTGGCGCATCTCTGCCTGGCAGGCTACACGCTGCTGCGCATCAGCCGCCGCGCGCCGGTGCCGATCGGCGATCGTGATGCCTTCAAGACGCAGCCGGCCGACCGTTCGGTCACCCCGGAAGCATTGCGGCTCGATCCCAGAAGAAAAGCAGAAGCAGACGGTTGAGATTCGAAAGGCTTTGCCTCACTAATACAGGCATGATGTTTTCCGACGCCTTCATGGCGATTGCCGATCCCAATCGGCGCCATCTTCTGGAAGAACTTCGCCGCGGCCCGAAAACCGTCACCGAACTGGCCGCCGGCTTGCCGGTCTCGCGCCCGGCTGTGTCGCAACATCTGAAAGTGCTGCTCGATGCCGGCCTGGTCCACGCCAAGCCGGAAGGAACAAGGCGCGTCTATACGGTAAGCGGCACCGGCTTCCTCAAACTCAACATCTGGCTCGATCAGTTCTGGGAAGCCTAACCCCGATCAACCGTTGTTGTAGGGGAAGAACTTGAAGTAGGGCTGCGCCTCCTCGATCACCCGGGCGAAGGCGGAGCGCTGCAGCAGCCGGTCATGGTAGCGTTTCACGGTCGGATACTTGTCGCCGAACGGCTCGACCTTGTTGGCATAGAACAGCGCCGGGGACGCTGCGCAATCGGCCATGGTGAAGGTGTCGCCCATCGCCCAGATCTTCGACTGCATGTCTTGTTCGATGATGGCATAGGAATTGCGAAGCTGGTCGCAGGCCTGCTCGACGCCGAACGGGTCAGTCTTGTCCTGCGGCCGCAACCGATCGCCGACGATCTTCTGCATCGGCTCCTGCACATAGAAATCATAGAAGCGGTCGGCTTGGCGAACGGCCAGCGCCAGGTCGATGTCGGCGGGAACGAGGTCGACCGGCCCCGGATAATGCGCGGCCAGATATTCGACAACAATGGTCGATTCCAGCACCGTGCGGTCGCGCGCATCGTCGCGCAGCGCCGGCATCTTGCCGGCCGGCGAAATCTTCAGGAAGGCCGCGCGCGACTGAGCATCGCCAAGATCGACGATGACAGGCTTGAACGGCGTGGCGTTCTCGTACAGCGCGATCAGCGGCTTCCAGCAGAAGGAGGCCAGCGGATGGAAATGAAGCGTCAGGGACATTTTTTGCTCGCCTGTTTCCTGGTTTATCGGTGGCCGGCGCCGGGCATGCTCGTCATAGGTAAACACTGCGGCAAGGATTGCTCGTCAAGGCCTGCTTTTGCCGCTTCAAGCGGCGTGGGCGACGATGCCGGCAACAATCATATCCCAGTCGTTTGGATGCAGCTCGTGGCCGCCACCTTCGATCCGGATGATTTTCGCGCCGGTGACCGCCTTCCCCAGCGCCTCGCCATGTTCGACCGGAAAGATCGGATCGGCCGTGCCGTGGATGACCAGCAGCGGCGCCGTCATTTCATGCAAGCGGCCTTTCCACGCGTCGCCGCCCCTGAGCATGAAATGGTTGGTCGCGCTCAGGAAGCCGCCGGAGCGGTCGTGATCCTGCTCGACAAAGGCACGCATCCGGGCCTCGTCGAATGGATGTGCGACGCTGGCGATCGCCCGCGCATCCCTGACGATGAAATCGACCACCTGGCCACGGTCCGACCAATCGACTTTGGCGCCCTCGGCCGAATGCTCGATATAGGCATCGCTCGTC
>NZ_RZQY01000389.1:0-5605 GCF_003998575.1 Mesorhizobium sp. M7A.F.Ca.CA.001.10.2.1
CCCGCCTTACAGCGATCGCATGGCCAGGGTCGCCAAGCTCGAAAAGACCGGCGATCACAGCGTGCGCTTCACCTTCAACGACAAGGCCGATCGCGAATTCCCGCTGATCATCGCGCTGACCCCGATCATCCCGAAGCACGCCTTCGACAAGGAGACTTTCGACAGGACGACGCTCAAGCCGGTGATCGGCAGCGGCCCTTATAGGATCGCGCAGGTGCAGCCCGGCCAGCGCATCGTGTTCAAGCGCAACCCGGACTACTGGGGCAAGGACGTCCCGGCCAAGCGCGGTTTCGACAATTACGACCAGATCACCATCGAGTATTTCCTCAACGCCAACGCCAAGCTCGAAGCGTTCAAGAAAGGCCTTTGCGCCATCGACGACGACAGTGATCCGGTGAAGCGCGAGCGCGATCTCGATTTTCCGGCCTTCCACAAGGGCGACGTCGTCGCCGAAACCTTCGACACCGGCATTCCGCCCGTGGTGACCGGTTTCCTGTTCAACACGCGGTTGCCGAAATTCGCCAACCCTGTCGTGCGGCGCGCGCTCGGCATGCTCTACGACTTTGAATGGGCCAACAAGAACCTGTTCGGCGGCAAATACACGCGCACGATGAGTTACTGGCAGAATTCCGAGCTTTCCGCGATCGGCCATCCGGCCGACGACAGGGAGAAAGCGCTTCTGGCGCCCTACCCCGGCCGCGTCCCGGCCGATGTCATGGACGGTACATGGCGGCCGCCGGTGACCGACGGATCGGGCCAGGACCGCCGCGTGCTGAAGGCAGCCTTCGATCTTTTGAAAAGTGTCGGCTACCACGTGCAGAATGGAACGATGCTCGATCCCGAAGGCAAACCCTTCAGCTTCGAAATCCTGACCGCATCGCAGGACGAGGAGCGCCTTGCCGGCATCTACCAGCGCACGCTGGAGAAGATCGGCATCGATCTCACCATTCGCAGCCTCGACGGCGACCAGATCCAGTCGCGCAAGCAGCGCTTCGACTTTGAGGTCCTGATCGGATCGAGCGGCTTCAACAATTCGTTGTCGCCCGGCATCGAGCAGAGCGGGCGCTGGAGTTCCGCCGCGGCCAGGACGGAAGGCTCGTTCAATCTCGCAGGCGTCGCCGATCCGGCTGTGGACGCGGCGATCGAGGCGATGCTGCGCGCCCGCTCCAAGGAGGATTATGTTGCCGCCGTTCGCGTTCTCGACCGGCTGCTGATCTCCGGCAACTACATGGTGCCGATGCAGCACAACACGCAGCAATGGATTGCCTACTGGAACTACCTGGAACATCCGCAAAAGACGCCCATATTCGGGTATCAGCTGCCAACATGGTGGCGCAAACCCAACTGAGGGATCAGGAGATCGAGATGAGCGAATTGAACGCCATCACCGTCGATGTGGTGTCCGATGTCGTCTGCCCCTGGTGCTTCATCGGCCAGAAGCGGCTCGACAGGGCGATTGCCGCCGTCGGCGATGTCGACGTGCATGTCCGCTGGCGGCCGTTCCAGCTCGATCCGACCATTCCGCCTGAAGGCAAGGACCGCCGCGAATACATGCTGGCAAAATTCGGCAGTGATCAGCGCATCCGCGAGATTCACGCCCGCATCGAGCCGCTGGGCGAAATCGAAGGCATCTCGTTCGCCTTTGACGCCATCAAGGTGGCGCCGAACACGCTGGATGCGCATCGGCTGATCCGCTGGGCAGGTGCCGCCGGCGAAGCCATTCAGAACAGGCTTGTGCGCCGGCTGTTCCAGCTGAATTTCGAGGAAGGCGCAAACATTGGCGATCATGCCGTGCTGGTCGAGGCGGCGCGCGAGGCCGGCATGGATGCGTCCGTGGTCGCCACGCTTTTGCCGACCGAGGCCGATGTCGAGGCGGTGCGCACCGAGATCGCCACCGCGTCGCGCATGGGCATTTCTGGCGTGCCGTGCTTCCTGCTCGAGGACAAATACGCGGTCATGGGCGCACAGGATGCCGACACGCTGGCCGATGCCATTCGCCAGGTGGCGGCCGCCAAGGCGCGCGGCGAACTGGACAAGGCCGGCTGAGCCGACCGCCCTCTCCTCTCCGCGACAGCAGCAAACGTTACTTCACCGTCGCTTTGGCCTTGCTGATGAAAAATCCATGGCCGTTCGTGGCGGTGCAGGTCAGTCCCTTGGTTGACGACTGGCACGAGAACGGCCCGGCGCTCCAGCTGTTGCCGTAGCCAAGCTTGTCGACATCGCTGCAGCAGCCCTGCTCGCCCGGGTTTTTGATCAGAGTGGCTGGCCCCTTCGGACCCAGGATAATCGTGACGTAGCTCGGCTCGACGCGCGAGCAACTCAGCTCCGGGCCGCCATCCTTTGGCTCATAGGTGCCGGTGCCGCCTTTGGCCGTGTAGATGCAGCCGATGTTGCCGGACGGCGTGTTGAACTCGATCTGGCCTTCGGCGCTGGCCGGGATGCTCTGCGCGCCGGCATGCGCCAACGGTACGAGGGGCAGCCAGGCGAAGAGGGACAGGATTGCGGCCGCGCGTGCAAGCATTGGGAGCTTCCTTGTTGGAGAACCGGACATGCATGAGTGTCGACGATGGCGGGCAAGGTTCAATCCCAGGTGGATGAATTGTCAAACGCAGTCCCTCAGCTGACCGGACAAGACGGAACGCGCCGCTCGATCGATTCTCCCGTCACTTCCTGCCCCTGGCAAGGACGACCACGGCATTCCTGGCGAGTCACGAACCGCAAATTTTCGAGCTCTCTGGGCCGTCCGCAGTGAGAAAACCGATCGCTCGACACGATTTCGAGTTCACGAAACCGTGTGAAAGCCTTCCCCAGGGGAAGCTCCATCGACGGCATTTTATTGAAGATCAAGTATCTGAAATCAATATCGATATTTTGATTATTGCCGACCGTTGTCGCTATATTTCAGCGTGTAATCTGTTGCCTCACGGCAACGGCTGCCGGGGCAATCCGGTCGGGCCGGTTTTAAATTAATGGAAAATGATCAATTGGTGTTACCATCCGTAACAAAAGAAAAAAGGTTTGGGCGGGATCGTGATTCGGGTCGGTAGACCATCGCAAGAGTCAGTACCGGAAAAAACACCTCGCGATGCCGCAGGGCGATCGCTTCTGACGCCGGTGTCGTCGATGCGCAGCTTCTGGGGCTTGATGCGGGCCTACTGGGTTTCCGACCGCTGGAAGGAAGCCTGGACGCTGACGCTGGTGATCGCGGTGCTCACCGCGCTGTCTAGCAAGGCCGGTGTCTGGTTCGCCGAAGCCTCCGGCGAACTGGTCAATTCGATCGCCTTCTTCCATGACGCCGCCAACACCACGCCGCTTCGCTCGCTGCTGGTCAATGCCGGCGTCCTCGTGCTGCTGGTCGTACTCAAGGACGCTGGCTTCACCGGCATCCGCAATCTTGTCTCGGCGACATTGCACCGCAAATGGCGCGGTTGGCTGGACAGCCGCTTCAATGAAGCGCTGCTGGATGGCAACCATACGCATTTCCATGCCCAGCATGCATCGACCGGCAGCGGCGCACCGGCCCCCGACAACATCGACCAGCGTGTCCAGGAATCCATCAAGGACATGACCGGGGGCGCCATCGGGCTCGCCATGGGCGTACTGGCCGTCGCCACCTCGCTCTTTTTCGTCGGCCAGAAGCTGCTCGAAAACTCCGTCGAGGTGAAGGGGCTGGAGTTCCTCGGCAGCTATGGCAGCGCCATCCTCGCCTTCCTGGCCGTCGCCACCTATGTGCCGCTGAACACATGGATCGCCGTCAAGCTCGGCGGCCTGCTCGAGCGCCTCAACGTCAGGATGCAGAAGGCCGAAGGCAGCTATCGCGGCGAGCTGACGACGTTCCTGCGCCGCTCCTTCCATGTCGCGGCGTCTCAGGGCGAAGGCGTGCAAAGGACCATGCATGGCCGGCTCTATGTCGATATCGACGGCACCTGGACGCGGCTGAACATCGTCAACACCGTCTATATGTCGTTCGAGCTGATCTATAATTTCATCGGCGCGCGCATTGTCGCCTATGGACCGGGCCTCGTGCCGTTCATCCACAACCGCCTCGATCTGAAGGGCTATATAACCGGCTCCGAGCTGGTCAATTCTCTGATCGGCCAGTGTTCGTGGTTCATCCACGTCATGCCCGCCATCGCCACGTTGCGCGCCAACAGCCAGCGTGTCACCGAACTGGCCAACGCGATCGAGAATGTCCAGCATCCGCAGGAATTCTACAGCCAGACCGGCCGCTCCGATTTCCACTACACCAGCCAGAACCCGGTTTTCGGCTTGACCATCCAGAAGCTCGAACTGGCGCATCAAGGCGAGGATGCGACGCCCTTCCTCAGCGCCGCCAATCTGCGCTTCCGGCGCGGCGAATGGACTTTCCTGAAGGGCGAGTCCGGCTGCGGCAAGACCTCGCTGATCAAGGCGATCAACGGCCTGTGGCCCTATGGCCGCGGCACCATCGTCTTCCCCGAAGGCGTGAAGAGTTTCTATGCCGCCCAGGAGGTCAAGCTGCAGCCCGTGTCGCTGAAGCAACTGGTCTGCCTGCCGGGCTCCGAGCACGACCATGGCGACGCGCAGGTGGCGTCGGCGCTGCACAAGGCCGGGCTCGGCGACTTCATCGAGCACATGGCCGACGAAAGCCGCGAAGGCAAAAGCTGGGACCAGGTGCTGTCGGGCGGCCAGAAGCAGAAGCTGGTGGTGGCTCGCATCGTGCTGCAGCAGCCGGGGCTGCTGTTCCTCGACGAGGCGACCGGCGCGCTCGACCCCGATGGCAAGGTCGCCTTCCACCAGGCCATCAAGGACAATTGCCCCGATGTCACCGTGATCAGCGTCATGCACGAGGCGGTTGCGCCGAGATCGATGACCGGCAGCGAATTCTATCACAGCATCGTCGCGATCGCCGACGGCGTCGCCACCAAGAAGCCGCTGGTTCCGACCCTGCCCGCCGAGCTCACCACCATTCTCGTGCAGCCAAGGCCGGTCCCAAGGCCGGTCGAAGACAAGTGGCTGCGCTTCTCGCGCCGGCTGAAGCAGAAATAACGGCTATTCCACCCCGGTCTGCCGAGGCGAACGGGGGTCGGCGATCACAGTCTCGCGATCTTGGCCGCTCGTCGGCATTTTCCCTCCTCACCGCGATTGACACGGCAAGGCGCGCTCCTATGTTGCGCCCGCTTGCAGATAGTAAAAACGCGAACCCGCAAGCGGAAAGGTCACCGCGCCATGCCTGGCGACAGTCACAGTCGAACGCAACAGCCGTCCGCCCTGACGTGACCTCACATGGTTCATGTCCTGCCGGACGGCAAGGAGTGAGCCATGAACGAAATTACCACAGTGGCAAGCGACGAAGCCGTCGCGATTGCCCGTATCCTAGCCAACGATCACGTCGCCGACATTGTCGAGGCCCTCAACAGGGAGCCTCGAGAGACCGCGACGGAACTGCTCTGTGAAGTGACGTTCGAACGTCTGGTCGAGATATTCGACCAGCCGGAACTCGACGGCGCGTCCGAACTCATGGAAGCGCTGCCGCGCGCCAAGGCGGGCAAGCTGCTCACTGCCATGTCGGTCGACCGGGCCGCCGACATCCTGCGCGAGCTGGAGGAGCCGGCCCGTTCCGAGC
>NZ_RZQY01000038.1:0-19037 GCF_003998575.1 Mesorhizobium sp. M7A.F.Ca.CA.001.10.2.1
CATAGAGGTGATGCTTTGACGGGCCGAGCGGGCCGACGGCGGAGCCGGCCCTTCATTTTGAACCCGTCGCGCATGTTGAGGCCGAGTAGCGTGATGTTCGTCGCGCCGGCGGCCAATTCGAGCGCCTGCACGGCGTAGAAGCTGGTGTCGAACTCGCTGGCTCTCGCCTTGGATGCGAGGAAGAGTGCGGAGGGGATGAGAACCAGGAGACCATTGGCGGCTATCCATGGCATGCGCTTGATCTTCCCATGGCATGCGCTTGATCTTCGCGCCGATCAGCCCGGCCTGCCGGCCCTTGGCCGCCGCAAAGCCCGAACCTCCCGCCGCCGCCAGCGCTGGAACGAGCAACAGGAAGCTCCACGGTATGGCCATCTTGACGGCGGCTATCGCCACCTGGGAGGCAAACATCTCACTGAGGACCGTCGACAGCCAGAGGCTTGCGATCGTCAGCATCGCGACCGTCCCGGCGACTGGGTGAATGACCTTGCTCATGGCTTTCCCACCATTCTTGCAACCGTTTAAGCCAGGCAGATGCCCGGCACCGCCACCTTTTGGAACAGATGCGGAGAGGCGACGGCCGAGGACGGATAGGCCGAGAGCTTCGCCCTGAACTCGGGATGCGAGAACGCGGCCCGGAAGTCAGCCATCGTTTCCCATATGGCATAATTGAAATAGGCCGGACTTTCGCCGATTGCGCGGTGAAGCTGGGTCGAGATGAAGCCGGGTTGCTGCTTCATGAAGACCGCATCATCCTGCCATGCATGGAGGAAGGTCTGCTCGTCGGCCTTGTCGAGCGTGAAGACGTTGACCAGCACGACGGAGGTAGCATCGATCGCGATCTGGCGGTCGATCGGGAAAGCGGGGTTCAGTGGGCGCATGAGCGACATCATAAGCTCCGTTAATTGGTGTTATGGTGCCAATCTGTTACCTTGATTACATATCTATTTGACAACATAATGTCAATAGCAATATAGGATGTCATATGCCTGATGCCAAGCGAACACCTGCCGGCAATGCCTTGACCGATCTCATTCTCGACCTGTTCAGGCTCAACAGCCGAATGCTCACATCGGGTGACAGGCTGGTCGCCGACCTCGGTTTGACGAGCGCCCGCTGGCAGGTTCTCGGCGCTGTCGTGACCGCCGAACGCCCTCAGCCGGTCGCGTGGCTGGCGCGCGATCTGGGAGCCAGCCGCCAGAATGTCCAACGGATCGTCAACGACCTGCATAGGGAAGGGCTCGTCGCCTTCGAGGCCAACCCGCATCATCAGCGTGCGCAGCTTGTCGTTTTGACTGACAAGGGAAGACAGACTTTCGATGCCGCGATGCATTTGCAGGCGCCCTGGATCGAAAACCTCGCGGATGGCCTGCTGGTCGAGGACATCAACACCACGCACAGGGTCATGACGGCGCTGCGGAAAAAACTGGAAGGCAACGATGAAGCTGAAGAGCAAGCCTGACGGTTGTGGCCCTGTGGCGGTTTCCTTCACAGGCTGAGCGCCGCGCTGATCCTCGCGCTGCCTCGCTCCGGCTACCGGGCGGCGAACACCATGGACACGGAAGTCCGCTTGCCTTGACAAATCCGGCCTCCCATGCGCTTTTCGCGCAAATTTTCAGGGCCGGGCCGCGATGCCTTGGCCGGCAACTAGAGCACCCCGGACTTTACCAATGACAATGCACCGTTACCGCAGCCATACCTGTGCCCAGTTGAGGAAGAGCGACGTCGGCTCGACCGTTCGCCTGTCGGGCTGGGTGCATCGCGTGCGCGATCATGGCGGTCTGCTCTTCATCGACCTGCGCGACAATTATGGCCTGACCCAGATCGTCGCTGATCCGGATTCTCCTGCCTTCAAGGTCGCCGAAACCGTGCGCGGCGAGTGGGTCATTCGGGTCGACGGCGAGGTCAAGGCGCGTTTGCCCGAGACCACGAACGCCAATCTGCCGACCGGCGAGATCGAGATCTTCGCCCGCGAGATCGAGGTGCTGTCGGCGGCCAAGGAATTGCCGCTGCCGGTGTTCGGCGAGCCCGACTATCCCGAGGATATAAGGCTGAAATACCGCTTCCTCGATCTGCGCCGCGAGACGCTGCACAAGAACATCATTGCGCGTACAAAAATCATCGCCGAAATGCGCAAGCGCATGGGCGAGGTCGGCTTCACCGAATTCTCGACGCCGATCCTCACCGCGTCGTCGCCCGAGGGCGCGCGCGACTTCCTGGTGCCGTCGCGCATCCATCCCGGCACCTTCTACGCGCTGCCGCAGGCGCCGCAGCAGTATAAGCAGCTGATCATGGTGTCGGGCTTCGACCGCTACTTCCAGATCGCGCCCTGCTTCCGCGACGAGGACCCGCGCGCCGATCGTCTCCCTGGTGAGTTCTACCAGCTCGACCTTGAAATGAGCTTCGTCGAGCAGGACGACGTGCTTTCGACCATGGAACCTGTCATGCGCGGGGTCTTCGAGACCTTCGCCAACGGCAAGCCGGTGACGCAGAATTTCCAACGCATCCCCTATAATGTGGCCATGCGCAAATACGGTTCCGACAAGCCGGACCTGCGCAACCCGATCGAAATGCAGGCCGTTTCCGACCATTTTCGCGATTCCGGCTTCAAGGTGTTCGCCAACATCCTGGCCAACGATCCGAAGGCCGAGGTGTGGGGCATTCCGGCAAAGACCGGCGGCAGCCGCGCCTTCTGCGACCGCATGAATTCCTGGGCGCAGGGCGAGGGCCAGCCGGGGCTGGGTTATATCTTCTGGCGCAAGGAGGGTGACAAGCTCGAAGGCGCCGGCCCACTCGCCAAGAACATCGGCGAGGAGCGCACAGAGGCGATCCGCCTTCAACTCGGCCTTGCCGACGGCGATGCGGCCTTTTTTGTCGCCGGGGATCCGAAGAAGTTCGTCTCCTTCGCGGGGGCTGCGCGCACCCGTGCCGGCGAGGAGCTGAACCTTGTCGACCGCGAGCGTTTCGAACTGTGCTGGATCGTCGACTTCCCGTTCTTCGAGTGGAACGAGGAAGAGAAGAAGATCGACTTCGCCCACAACCCGTTCTCGATGCCGCAAGGTGGCATCGATGCGCTGAATGGCGAGGACCTGCTCGGCATCAAGGCGTTCCAGTACGACATGGTCTGCAACGGGTTCGAGATCGCCAGCGGCGGTATCCGCAACCATCTGCCCGAAACCATGGTCAAGGCATTCGAGACGGTCGGGCTGGATCGCGCCACGGTCGAGGAGCGCTTCGGCGGCCTCTACCGCGCCTTCCAGTATGGCGCGCCGCCGCATGGCGGCATGGCCGCCGGTGTCGACCGCGTCGTCATGCTGCTGCTCGGCGCCAAGAACCTGCGTGAGATCACCATGTTCCCGATGAACCAGCAGGCCTACGATCTGTTGATGAACGCGCCTTCGGAAGCGAGCCCGCAGCAGCTTCGCGACCTGGCGCTGCGCGTTGCCGTGCCCAAGAAGGACTGACGGCGGCGTTGCAACTGCCCTTTCTCCCCGTCTCTATACGGGGAGAAATGTCCGGCAGGACAATGAGGGGCAGCGCGGATGCGGGCGATTGGCGAACGGCCGTTGCAGCTGACGCCTTCTGACAGGCAATCGGTTCGGCATGAATTGCAATTTGTAGGCGTCGGCGCTGCCCCTCATCCGCCTGCCGGCACCTTCTCCCCGTATAGTGACGGGGAGAAGGGAACTACTTCGATCAGTCTTCGTTGGCCTTGACGGTGACGCCGAGCGTCTTCGGCAGGTCGAGCGGGTTGGACATGGCGCCCGCCATGATCAGTGCGAACGGCACGGATGCCGGCGGCTCGGCCGAGATTTCGAGGCTCTTCGGATCATCGAGGAATTTGCTGACCGCGGCCGTAACCTGCGCCGTCAGTTCCGGATTGTTGAGCTGCGCCATGCCGAACGGCACGATCGCCTTGGCCTGGTTGGCGATGTCCTTGCCGGACATGCCTTGCTGCTTGCCGACATAGTCCAAAACCTTGTTGGTCAGCGAATCGTCGTCGAAGCGGATCGAGGCGCTGTTGAACGAAAGCTGCTGCAACAGGCCGAGCATGGCCATGCCTTGCGCCGAATTGTCGGCGCCTTCGGGCTGTGCAGCCATCTTCTTCTGCATTTCCTGCAGCGACTTGATAAAGTCCAGCGTGTAGCCGCCGAGATTGAAGGTCATGCCGAGCGTGCCGGCATTCTCGACCGAGATGTCGTATTTCGACAGTTCCATCTTGCCGTCCGTGGGCTGCCAGGTGCCGGCCATTTCGAGATTGCCCGCGATGTTCTGGTAGCCGAGCGCGTTGATGACTTCCTTGGACTTCGGATCGTCCACCAGCGTCAGGTCGGCGTTGAATTTCTCCGTGGTGGCGGTGAATTCCATCGCCTTGCCGTCCGCCGGCGGCGTGATCTCGATGGCAAGTCCATCCATCGAGAAGGCGGTCTTGTCGGCGACCTTGACGGTCATGTTCGAGAGTTCGGCTGACTTGTACATCATCAGCGAGCCGAGCGGGCCGGTGGCGCCGTCGGCCGGAACTGTCATGTCATGGATGACGAAGGGGCTGAGGTCGAGGGTGACGCCGTCCTTGCTGTGTGTGAAGGCAGCCGTCGATACGGTGGCGATGTCATAGCCGCCATTTGCCTCGGTCACACCTTCGAGTTTGACGTCGCCGATGGGAAGCGCTTCCTTCTCCGCCGCCGGTTTGATGGCAACGCCCTGCAGCACCATGCTGGTGTTGTCGCCGGTCACGCCAGTCCAGGTGATGTCGACACCTTGTGCGACAAGCGCGGCCTTCAGCCGGTCGGCCACTGCCGTATCCTGTGCGAGGGCCGCATTCAGCGGCAGCGTGAGCAAGAAGGTCGAAAGGGCTAATTTCCTAAGAGTTGAGCGTTTGATTGTCATCGCAAGGTCCCTGAGAGTGTCCTGAAATTGTTTTTTCAATTATTTGCGCCATCACCATTCCGTGACGAACTGGACCGGAAAAAGGCGTGTCCCGGCACATTGGTCAAAAATCGCGGTGAAAGGCAAACCCGATCCCACCGTCTTTGCGCAAACCGGTGAATTTGTCATGAAGAGCCGATAGCCGGATGTCGTCGCGCTTGGCCATAGAACCCGCATGTAACAGGCTGATGTTGGCCGACATCCCCCGGGGTGCGGTTTCGTGTTGCAGAAGGGCCGGTATCTCTGTCGGGCTCTTGCCGCGAATCACCCGCTCGGCTAGTCCGAGCCCATGGGAAAAAGGCTTTTGCCGCCTGAAAATGGCGGTGGCGATCATATCGAACCGGTCGATCTGAAGAAGGCGCTGGAAGAGCGCTATCTGGCCTATGCGCTGTCGACCATCATGCACCGGGCACTGCCCGATGTGCGCGACGGACTGAAGCCGGTCCATCGCCGCATCATGCACGCCATGCGCCTGCTGCGGCTCAACCCCGACCAGGGCTTTGCCAAATGCGCCCGCATCGTCGGCGAGGTGATGGGCAAGTTCCACCCGCATGGGGACCAGTCGATCTATGACGCGCTGGTGCGGTTGGCGCAGGATTTTTCGATGCGCTATCCCTTGGTCGACGGGCAGGGCAATTTCGGCAACATCGACGGTGATAACGCCGCCGCCATGCGCTACACCGAAGCGCGCATGACCGATGTGGCGACCGAACTCTTGTCCGGCATCACCGAGGATGCCGTCGATTATCGGCCGACCTACAATGAAGAAGACGAGGAGCCGGTGGTTTTGCCCGGCGCCTTTCCGAATCTGCTGGCCAACGGCTCGTCCGGCATCGCGGTGGGCATGGCGACATCGATCCCGCCCCACAACGCCGCCGAGCTTTGCGATGCCGCACTTCACCTGATCGAAAACCGGGACGCGCCGGTGGCGAAGCTGATGGAGTTTGTCCAGGGGCCGGATTTCCCGACCGGCGGCATCATCGTCGACAGCCGCGCCTCGATCCTCGAAGCCTATCAAACCGGCCGCGGTGGCTTTCGCGTGCGCTCGAAGTGGTTCCAGGAGGACCAGGGCAGGGGCACCTGGAGCATCGTCGTCACCGAAATACCCTACGGCGTGCAGAAGGCGCGGCTGATCGAGAAGATCGCCGAACTGCTGATGGCACGCAAGCTGCCGCTGCTCGAGGACATCAGGGACGAAAGCGCCGAGGACGTCCGCGTCGTGCTGGTGCCGAAGAGCCGTTCGGTCGATCCCGGCATCTTGATGGAATCGTTGTTCAAGCTGACCGAGCTCGAAAGCCGCTTCCCGCTCAACATGAACGTCCTGTCGCGCGGCAAGGTGCCCAACGTGCTGTCGCTGAAGGGCGTACTGCAGGAGTGGCTCGAGCATCGCCGCGAGGTTTTGATCCGCCGCTCGAAACATCGGCTTGGCGAGATCGAAAGACGGCTGGAGATACTTGCCGGCTATTTGATCGCCTACCTCAACATCGACGAGGTGATCAGGATCATCCGCGAGGAGGATGAGCCAAAGCAGGTGATGATGGCCCGCTGGTCGCTCACCGACACCCAGGCCGAAGCCATCCTCAATATGCGGTTGCGCGCTCTGCGCAAGCTTGAAGAATTCGAGATCCGCAAGGAATTCGACGGCCTGAGCGCGGAGAAGAAGCAGATCGAGGCACTGCTTGCTTCAAACGAGAAGCAGTGGGCGACGATCAAATGGGAAGTCACCAACATCCGCGACAAGTTCGGTCCGGAGACCGAACTCGGCAAGCGCCGCACCCAGTTCGCCGACGCGCCCGAGCATGATCTGGCCGACATCGCACACGCCATGATCGAGCGCGAGCCGGTCACGGTCGTCGTGTCGGAAAAGGGCTGGCTGCGGGCGATGAAGGGGCATCTGGCCGATCTCTCGACGCTGACCTTCAAGGAGGGCGACAGCCTCAAGCTCGCCTTCCATGCCCAGACCACCGACAAGGTGCTGGTCTTCACCACCGGCGGCAAATTCTACACCATCGGCGCCGACCGGCTGCCTGGCGGGCGCGGCCATGGCGAGCCGATCCGCATCATCGTCGATATGGACAATGACCAGGACATCGTCACCGCCTTCGTCCACGACCCGAAGCGCAAGCTGCTGCTGGCCTCGCACGACGCCAACGGTTTCATCGTGCCGGAGGAGGAAGTCGTCGCCAACACCCGCAAGGGCAAGCAGGTGATGAACGTCAAGGCGCCGGACGAAGCCAAGCGCTGCATCCCGGTCACCGGCGACCATCTCGCCATCGTCGGCGAGAATCGCAAGATGCTGGTGTTCGCGCTCGCCGAGATTCCGGAGATGGGCCGCGGCAAGGGCGTGCGGCTGCAGAAATACAAGGATGGCGGCCTTCTCGATCTCAAACCGTTCACGCTGGAGACCGGCCTCTCCTGGCAGGATTCGGCCGACCGCACCTTCACAAGGTCGCGCGAGGAACTGGCCGAGTGGATCGGTGCCCGTGCGTCGGCCGGACGGATGGTGCCGAAGGGATTCCCGAGGACGGGGAAATTTGGGTAGCGCTGCTAATCTCCCCTCGAGGGGGAGATGTCGCCAAAGGCGACAGAGGGGGTCGGCACGACTGGACGCGACCTCCTTCGCCGGCAGAGGAGGTTAGCGCTTCACGCGCGGCGACCCCCTCTGGCCTGCCGGCCATCTCCCCCTCGAGGGGGGAGATCCCCAATCATTTGGACTATCGTCACGATTGCTGCACTATATCAGTGCATAGACAGGAGGGGTGTTTGGGAGAGCCAGGCGTTTGAAGGAAGCAAAAATCCAGAAACCGGAACGGCAGCAACGCCTGTTCGGCCTGTCGACGCCGCTCAGGTCCGCCGTCATCCCGCCGCTGTCGGCGGCGCGCTGGCTGCTGGTGCTGATCGTCGCCGCCGGCGTTTATTTCTTCCACGGCTTCCTGTTTCCGGTGCTGGCGGCGCTCGTCATCGCTTTCGCAAGCTGGCCGCTTTACCGCCGCCTGCTTGTCGCGGTCAGTGGCAACCGCACCATCGCCGCGACCTTAGCCATCCTCTTTATCTTAGCCTTCCTGGTGATCCCGATCGCGCTCGCCGGCACCTATGCGATCAACGAGGTCCGCGAATGGGTCGCCTGGGCGATCGAGACCAACCGTCATGGCGCGGTGACACCGCACTGGATCGCCACCATGCCTGTCGTGGGCGAGTGGCTGAACCAGCAGTGGACGACCAATTTCGGCCATCCCGGCGGCATTGGTGAACTGATCCAGCTGGTCAGCGGCGCTAACATCGGCAGCATCTATCGCGGTGTGCTGGCCGCCGGCGGCAGCGCTTTCGGCTTGCTCCTGACATTGTTGTTCATGATGATCGCGTTGTTCTTCGCCTATCGCGACGGCGAGCATTTTGCCGGCCAGGTCGACCGTCTCGGCGAACGCATCCTGCCGACCAGATGGGAACGGATTTCGCGCGTCGTGCCCGCGACGATCTCGTCGACCGTGACCGGCATGACCGTGATCGCCATCGGCGAAGGCCTGGTGCTGGGCATCGCCTACTGGCTGGCCGGCGTGCCGTCGCCGGTCACGCTTGGCGCCTTGACCGGCGTCATGGCGCTGATCCCTGGCGGTGCGCCACTGTCGTTCACGCTGGTCTCGATCTATCTGGCCGCCAGCGGCTCGCCGATGGCCGGGCTGGCACTGTTCCTCTGGGGTGCGGTCGAACTGTTCATCGTCGACAAGACACTGCGCCCGAAGCTCGTCGGCGGGCCGATAAAACTGCCCTTCCTGCCGACGTTTTTCGGCCTGATCGGCGGCGTCAAGACCATGGGGTTTCTCGGTCTGTTCATCGGCCCGGTGCTGATGGCCCTGCTGGTCGCGATCTGGCGCGAATGGCTTCGCGAGGTGGAAATGGCCGATGAAGTCGTCCCGGGCTCGCCAGCCGAAATCGAAGCCGGTCCGCAAATCGAGGTCCTGCCGGAACCCGACGTGGCGAAGAAGGCCAGCGCCTGATCTCAACGCGCCTTAGACCGGATGTTGCACCGCAAGGTCGCCACGCCGCTTGCGTCCCTCGTGAAGCTGCCACAGCGAATGCGCGATCAGCGTGACGATCAGGATCGCGCCGCCGATCAGGCTGTTGCGCGTCGGTGTTTCGGCAAAGATCATCCACACCCAGACCGGCGCCAGCACGGTTTCGAGCAGGTAGAACATCGCCACTTCAGGGCCCGAAATGTATTTCGGCCCGGCGGCAAGGCAGAAGAACGCAATCGGCATGACGACGGCGCCGTTGAGGATGATCCACCAGGGCGCCTCCACCTGAAAGCCGGTGTTGGAGACCATGAACGCCGCCAGCCCGAAGGGCAGGACGACGCCGATCAGTGAGGTAAAGCCCATATCCTTGCCGCTGGCGCGCGAGATGGTGATGGCGCAGGCGATCAGGAAGGCCGAACACAACGCCATCAGGTCGCCGAACAGATGTCCGGTGCCAACGGAATCGCCGACGATGATGACGACGCCGACAATCATCATGGCCAATGCCGCAAGGGTCAGCGGCCGCGGCCGCTCCTTCAGGAACACCCATGAAAGCAGCGCGGCGAACATGGTTGTGAAGGCCAGGATGAACACCAGGTTGGCGGTCGAGGTGTTGTAGACGCCTGTGATGAACGCAATCGCGCCGAGCCCGTAGATCGCGGCAACGATCAGGCCCGACCAGCCAGGTATCAGCTGCGGCGCATTCTTGCTGAACGAGCGCCAGATGGTCCACATGATCAGTGCCGCGGCCAAGGTGCAGCCGGTGCGCAGCAGCAGGATTGTCCATGCCTCGCCGTGGGCGAGCCGGATCAGCGGGATGTCCACGGTCAGCGTCAGCCCGCCAAATGCGGTGAGCAGAAGTCCTTTGGTGTGAGTATCGTGAGACGACATGCAGCGACTTTCACAATGAATTCGGGAGAGGATGGCGGACCGGCGCAATCGCACGCTCTCCGCCAACCAGCGGAAAGACCAGCATCGTCTCGATTGAAAATGTTTAAGCCCGGACTTGGGAAAGAGTAATCAGCGCGCGACCGCTTCGTTGGTGTAGCGCTCCCAGCCCTTCGGGCCGAGATGCTCCTGCGGCATGAAGCGCATCTTATAATTCATCTTGCGCGAGCCGTTGACCCAGTAGCCGAGATAGACATGGGGCAGGCCCATCGCCCTGGCGCGGGCGATGTGGTCGAGGATCATGAACGTGCCGAGCGACCGTTCCTCGAAATCGGGATTGAAGTAGGAATAGACCATCGACAGGCCGTCGGCCATCTTGTCGGTGAGCGCCACCGCGATCAGCTCGCCCTGTCCCTTGCCGGTGATGAACGTGTCTGGTCCACGCCGCCGATACTCGATCACCTTGGTGTCGACATGGGTATCCTCGACCATCATCGCATAGTCGAGCACCGTCATGTCGGACATGCCGCCACGGCGGTGGCGGGCATCGAGATAGCTGCGGAACAGGGAATATTGTTCGGTCGAAGGCTCGGCATTGTGCATGTGGCCGACGAGATCGGAATTGTGCTGCAGCACGCGCTTCATGTTGCGGCTGGCGACGAATTCCTGGGCGAGGATGCGTACCGAAACGCAGGCGCGGCAGGTCTCGCAGGCCGGCCTGTAGGCGATGTTCTGCGAGCGCCGGAAGCCGCCTTGGGTCAAGAGGTCGTTCATCTCCGCCGCCTTGTCGCCAACCAGGTGCGTGAACACCTTGCGCTCGAACTGGCCGTCGAGATAGGGGCACGGCGACGGCGCGGTCAGGAAGAACTGCGGCGACTGGGTCGGATGCTGCGTCATCGAGCCTTGGAAACACTCCTTCGAATCGCTCTACCTTTGGCGCGGACGGCGAAAAATTCAACAGGATTATGTGGGCGTGGTCGACTCGACGCCTTCACATTTGTGCTCAATCGGTTGCGACTGCTCTTCAGAGGGCCGTTTCAGCGGTCCGTGCGGCTGACGACCGTGCCAAGCAAAAGATCGTGCAAGGTGCGCTTGCGGTCGGAAAACAGCGTCACCAGCAGGACGAGCGGCGACAGGATGACGTTGCCGGCCCAGAACAGCACCGAATGGACGACCGCGGTGAGGCCGTCGATCGGCCTGCCGTCGAGCCGGTCGAGCCGGATGCCCATCATCTTCATGCCCGTGGTGGCCTGGTCGGTGCTGCCCAGCGTGTTCCAGATGTAGAGGATGGCCACAGTCGGCAACAGGATACCGAACAGCATCCAGCCAAGCCCGAGGGTCAAAAGCCCGAGGAAGAACACCAGAATGGCAAACGGAATGGTAAGCAGCGCGACGATGACATAGTCGATCACGAAAGCCAGGATGCGCTTCGTGCGCACGCCGTCATAGGCCCTGACATCGTCGAGCCTGCTGGTGATGATTTCGCCGTCGAGAACGCGCGCGTTCATGTCATTTCCTCGTAACAAGGTCCGACATAGGGTGCGGACCGCTCAGCCATGAAATGGTGAAGGCCTGTGGCGGAATCAAGATCGGGCTTCTTGCGGTGCGCCGGCCTTCAAGGCGCCAGGCGCAATCTGAACCGGTTGAATTTGCGGCGCGGATAGCATTAGCTTGCTGCGGCGCAGCAAAAGCGCACATGGCAGGGGACGGGGCAATATGGACTACGACATGCTGGTCATCGGCAGCGGCCCTTCCGGTCGCCGGGCCGCGGTGCAGTCGGCCAAGCTCGGCAAATCGGTGCTGGTGGTCGATCGCGGCCGGCGTCTGGGCGGTGTCTCGGTGCATACCGGCACCATCCCGTCGAAAACGCTGCGCGAAACGGTGCTCAACCTTTCGGGTTGGCGTGAGCGCGGCTTCTACGGGCGCGGCTACCGGGTCAAGCAGGATATCTCGGTCGGCGATCTGGTCGAGCGCCTGCACAAGACGCTCGACCATGAGGTCGAGGTGCTGCAGCACCAGTTCATGCGCAACACGGTCAAGAGCGCCCGGGCTGCGGTGAAATTCCTTGGCCCCAACAAGGTCAGCCTGACCACCGACACCGGCGATTACAGCGAGGTCGGTTTTGCTAATGCGCTGATCGCGGTCGGCACCAGGCCGCACCGGCCGCGCGATGTGCCTTTCGACAAGACCCGAATCTTCGACAGCGACGAGATGCTGGAACTCGACCGCTTGCCGCGCACGCTGACGGTGATCGGCGCCGGCGTCATCGGGGTCGAATATGCAACGATCTTTTCCGCGCTCGACGTGCCGGTAACCTTGGTCGAGCCGCGCAACTCCATCCTCGATTTCGTCGACCGCGAGATCGTCGACGATTTCATCCACCAGATGCGCGATCGCGGCATGACCATCCGGCTGGGCAGCGCGGTGAAGGAAATCCGCTCCAAGCCTGATGCCGCCGAGGTGGAACTGGCCGATGGCCGCACCATTCGTTCAGAGGTCGTGCTCTACGCCGCCGGCCGCACCGGCAATGTCGGCAACCTGGGCCTCGATGTCGTGGGAATCGACGCCGACTCCAGAGGGCGCATCAAGGTCGATCCGCATACGTTCCAGACCAGCGTGCCGAACATCTACGCCGCCGGCGACGTCATCGGCTTTCCGAGCCTGGCCTCGACTTCGATGGAGCAGGGCAGGGTGGCGGCCTGCCATGCCTTCGGCGTGCCGTTGCCGCCGCCACCGGAAACATTCCCCTATGGCATCTATGCGGTGCCGGAAATCTCGACGGTCGGCCAGTCCGAGGAACAGGTGCGTGAAAGCGGTGCGGCCTATGAGATCGGCGTGGCGCGCTTTCGCGAGACCTCGCGCGGCCATATCATGGGCGTCAACACCGGCTTCCTGAAACTGTTGTTCTCGGTCGAAACGCGCCGTCTGCTCGGCGCGCACATCATCGGCGAGGGCGCCACCGAGCTCATCCACATCGGCCAGGCGGTGATCAATCTCGGCGGCACCGTCGACTTCTTCGTCAACAACACCTTCAACTATCCGACGCTCGCCGAAGCCTACAAGATTGCAGGGCTGGACGCCTGGAACAGGATGGGACGAGGGTAGGCCGGCTGGTCGTGGCGGCGAGCCTGTCAGCTTGCCTGCGCCACCGCCGCGGATCCCGACAGCCATTGTCTGACGATTGCGGCGTCGGCGCTGCCGAATTCATGACCTGATGGGACAATCCGGGCGTCGATCTCGGCGCCATGCTGGCTGAGCAATGTCACCAGAGCAGGGGCGAAGGGCGAATAGGTGAGATCCGCGGCGCCGGCGATCATCAGGACGCGCACCTTTGACAAATCCGTCGCCGGCACGTGATCGAGCACCGGCATCGGCCGCAGCAGCGCGGCGCGCTCGACGAGCTCCGGATGCAGCAGCATCAGGCTTGAAACCAGATTGGCGCCGTTCGAATAGCCGAGGAACGTCGCGCGTGAGAGATCGAGATGGTGGCGTGTGGCCGCGTCGGCGACGAAGCCCGCAAAGGCATCGGTCTCGGTGCGGATGCTGTGCTGTTCGAAGCGCGTCGGCGTGATGCGCGCGAACCAGCGGAAACCATCCTCCTGGACAATGCGGCCACGCACCGCGATCAGCTTGGCCCGCGGTGCGATCTCTCGTGCCAGCGGCACCAATGTCGTCTCGTCGACACCCGATCCATGCAGCAGGAAGAGACATTCGCCGGTTGAATCCGCCGGGCTGTAAAGCCGGTAGCTGAAGGCCAGATCACGCCGCTGCGCACCATCTTGTGAGGTCTCTTCGATCATCGCGCATCCTCTTGATTATATGAGGTTTCGCTCAATTTGCCGGCTTCAAAACGCAATATTTTCAAGCTCCGCGAAAGTTGATTGAACCGGGCGCATTACAGTCCGTTTCTCCGCCGATAACATTCCTTCGGGAGGAATCGAAGCGGTGCGCCGGGGGTCGCATTGCTCGGCATGAACAACCAGCTTTGAGGCCTTTTTGTCGATGACCACCCAGATTTCCCCGGACCGCGATTCGCGTGTCTCGGACCGCGATGCGCGTGTCCCCGATCGCACTGAGCGCGACACGCGCATAGACGTGCTCCGTGCTCTCGCTTTGCTGACCATCTATGTCGACCATGTGCCAGGTACCGCCTTCGAGTATCTGACCTACAAGAATTTCGGCTTTTCCGATGCGGCGGAAGTCTTCGTGCTGATCTCCGGCATCTCGGTCGCACTTGCCTATGGCAGGAAATTCCAACCTGGAAACCGGCTGCTGGCAACCCTGAAGATGTTGCGCCGCGCCGGTGTGCTTTATGCCACCCACATCGTCACCACCATGGTGGTGATGGCCATGTTCTGCGCTGCGGCGGTGTTTGCCAGGCGGCCGGAGCTTTTGACGATGATCAACATCGAGCCGTTGATCAAGAATACGCCGCAGGTGCTGATCGGCATCGTGACGCTCGGCCACCAACTCGGCTACAACAACATACTGCCCGTCTATGCGGTGCTGCTCTTGCTGACGCCGGTGTTCCTGCTCATTGTCAGCTATCGGCCGGTCTTGGCACTGGTCGCCTCCGGCGCCCTGTGGCTGGTCGCGGGGGTTTATCAAATTGCTCCGCCCAACTATCCCGAGCCCGGCTTCTGGTTTCTCAACCCGCTGTCGTGGCAGTTCCTTTTCAACATCGGCCTGGCAGGTGCATTGCATGTGCGTCGCGGCGGTACCATCCCGGTCAATCGCTGGCTGGTTGGCGCGGCCTTGGCCTACACCGCTGTGGCACTGGTCTGGGTGCACAGCCCGCTTTGGGGGCATATCTCCTGGTTTGGCCTGCCTCCGGTGCTGACCGGCTTCGACAAGACGTTCCTGTCGCTGCCGAGGCTGCTGCATATATTGGCGGTGAGCTACCTGATCGTGGCATTCCCGGCGGTCTCGAACCTGTTTCGCACCGGACGCGATCATCCGCTTGCCATATTGGGCAAACGATCGCTGCCGATTTTCATTGCCGGCACGGTGCTTGCAATGGCGGCGCAAGTGCTGAAGCTGATCAATCCGGGCGGATTTGCCTATGACAGCCTGTTGATATCGGCCGGCATCGTCATGCAGTTCGCGCTCGCCTACTATCTCGAATGGCTATCGGGCCTTGGCTGGTCCGGCAAAAGCAGGCCGGCTCACAACGCCGCACCGCCCGTCCATGCTGCATCCTTCGCGATGCCGGCCATGGCGACAAGAATGGGCCGTTGAGCTCAGGCGGGCGAGGGGCCGGATGAGGCTCGCACCACGAGTTGGACCGGCAGCGATTGCCGGCTGAACGAACCGTCATTTTCAAGGATCGCCTTGACGGCAAGGCGGCCCATCTCGGCGATCGGCTGGACGATCGTGGTCAGCGGCGGCTTGGAAACCGCCCCCTCCGGAACACCGTCGAAGCCGACGACCGAAACATCGCCCGGCACCGCAATGTCGTGCTGCCGCAGCCAGTCCAGCGCATGGAGCGCCATCCTGTCGGACATCGCCAGAATGGCTGTCGGCGTCTCGGCACCGGCGAAAATATGGTCGAGGCCGGCCCAAACGCTCTTCTCGTCATTGACGGTTTCGTAGATCGGCACGCGCGAGACGTCGACGCCGACCCGGGAGAGTTCGGCGAAATAGCCACGCAAGCGGTCGCGCGTAGCCGAGTAGAGGGCCATTTCCACCTGCTCCCTTGTGGTAGGGCCGAAGCCTGCGTCGGCACAGGGCAGGGTAAGCACGGCAAAGCGGCGATGTCCGAGTTCGGTCAGGTGGCGGGCGGCCAGGCCAGCCCCGGCGATGTTGTCGACGCCGATTGCTGCAACGGCGTCGTCGTCGTCCGAATCGAGATCGAGCGCGACAAAAGGGAGTTTGCGTTCACGCGCCAGTTCGACCAGCCTTGAACCGCCATCGACGCAAAAGACGATGAAACCGTCGACCAGCGCACTTTGGATGTTCCAGGCAAGCTGTTCGTTGTTGGCTGCGGAGACCAGCGAAATCCCCGCACCGGTCGCGTCGCAGGCCTGCGAGATGCTGGCCATCATCACCCGGGCAAAGGGGTCGTCGAAGAAATAGGAGAGGGGTTCCGCGGTCGCGACACCGATGGCATTGACCTTGCCGGCGCGCAGCAGCCGGCCCTTGGGATCCGGTCCGCCATATCCCATGGCCTCGGCTGCCGCCTTGACCCGCTCGCGGACCTCCTCGCGCACGATCTCCGGCCGGGCGAACACGTTGGACGCGGTGCCGTGCGACACGCCGGCCGCCTTGGCAATGTCCGCCAGACGGACCGGTCTTGTCTTTGCAGAGGTCAATGGCGCCATCTTCGTCTCCTGAATTCCTCCCTCCTAACACTTTCGTTGGATCGGTTCAAATTTTGACTTGATCACAGTCTCGGCAAGGCGTATGTTTGAATCGATCCAAGCGAACGGTGGTTCTCTAAATTGGATCGATTCAACATATTTAGGGGAGTTGTGCCATGCATCCCGTCAATTTTCTCTTCGAAGATATCTACCGCAACGACTGGAGCATCTCGTCGAACACCACGACGCAGAAGCGCCGTGGCAAAGCCAGCCCATGGGTTCGCGAGTTGCGGTTCCTTGTGGAGCGCAAGCGGAGCTGATCGTGGTCGGTTTTTCGCGCCTGTCGATTGGATCGATTCAAGGACTAGAAGGAGCGCACATCATGCATCCCGTCAGCTATCTGTTCGAAGACATCTACCGCAACTATTGGGGCATCGCGAGGCCGGAACGGCATTGGTTGGCGAAGCTGCGGCGACGCAATCGCGAATTGCTCATCAAGCCCGAGCGCCGGCAGGACTAGCAGCCCACGCTTTTACATTTGGCGCGGGCAGGCGTCAGGAACGCATGCGCACCAGCGCCGAGGCGGCGATCGCCAGCCAGCCGGTAATGAGTAGCGTGCCGCCGATCGGCGCCGACAGCGGGAACAGCCGCGACCCGATGAAATCGCGGGCCAGCAGATCGCCGCAGAACAGCAGAAGCCCAACCAGCAGGATCAGGCTGCCGATGCGCAGCATCCGGTTCGCCCCAAGCAATCCGGCGGCGAGGAAGACCGGCGCATGCATCAGCAGGAAGGATGCGGCGGTGCCGACGAAGGCGCCGCCCAGATGCGCCGCCGCGGCCGACAGCGCCACGCCGGCGGCGCCGCACAGGCCGCCGGCCAGGACGAGGATACGGCCGCTGTTGTCGGAAGGTCGTTCGGCCGTGCTCATGTCCATGGCTCC
Organism: Mesorhizobium sp. M7A.F.Ca.CA.001.10.2.1; assembly: GCF_003998575.1. Classification (NCBI taxonomy): domain Bacteria; kingdom Pseudomonadati; phylum Pseudomonadota; class Alphaproteobacteria; order Hyphomicrobiales; family Phyllobacteriaceae; genus Mesorhizobium; species Mesorhizobium sp. M7A.F.Ca.CA.001.10.2.1. The sequence continues at coordinate 17,065 of NZ_RZQY01000038.1, forward strand.
GTGATATCAGAGGGATGCCCAATCCCGTCAGGACTTGCCGGCTTTGGCGAGCATGTCCTGCTCGCGGCGCGACTGTGCCAGCCAGTTATACACCGCGCCCCCGGCCATCAAGACGGATGTGCCCAGAAACACCGAGCGCATGCCGAAATGGCCGCCGGCAAAGCCGCCGAGCAGGGGACCGGCGACCTGCCCGACATACTGGGCGGAAATCGACAGGCCGAGCACATTGCCGCCGACCCCATCGGGAACATTGTGGCGGATCACGCTGGTGATGCAGGGCAAGAGCCCGCCCAGCGCCAGGCCCATCAGGAAACGCAGGCCGATGAGTTGCCAGCTTTGCGTGACGAAGGCCTGCGGGATCAGCAGCAGTGCCGAGACGGCAAGCGCGCCGATGATGACGTTCCAGTGGCCGACGCGGTCGGCGAGTTTGCCGAGGCGCGAAGCCGACAGGATGGCGCCAAGGGCCGCCGCCGACATGACGACGCCTGATATCAGCGTGACGCGGCTCTGGTCCTCGATGAGCTGCTGCACATAGACGGTGATGATCGGCTCGATCGACATGGTGGCGAAGCTCAACAGCATGCCGGTCGCCAGCATGGCGACGACAGGCCGCTTGTCGGGGATTTGTGCCCAGCCGCCTTTCTGCTTCTGCTTCGACGCGGCGTCTGCTGTTTTCGGCCGGGGATTCTCCTTGATCAGAAACGTGGTCGCCAGGAACGCCAGGAAGATGACGCCGCCGGAGAGGAGAAAGGTGGCGCGGATGCCGATCAGCGGCGGCAGGGCGCCGCCCACCAGTGGGCCGACCAGAGCCCCACCCGTGATGCCGGCCGACAGCAGGCCCAGCGCCCAGCCGGAGCGTTCCTTCGGCGTCTGCATGGCAACGAGGATGGTCGATCCCGAGGAATAGCCACCGGCAAACCCGATCAGCAGCCGCAGCAGCACCAGTTGCCAGACCGTCTGCACCATGCCGGTCAGCGACATGCATATGGCCATGCCGAAGCTGGCGCGAACCAGCATCACCTTGCGGCCGTAGCGGTCGCCGAGACGTCCCCAGAGCGGCGCCACCAGCGCCGCCGCGAAGAACGTCGCGCCATAGGCTATCCCCGACCATTGCACGATCGCCGCGTGGCCCTCGGCGCCGAGCTGCTCGATATAGAGCGGCAGGAACGGCAAAAGCAGCGTCATGGCGACAAGCGTCGAAAACGATCCGGCAACGCACACGAACAGATTGCGCCGCCAGTGGATGTTGTAGGTGCTGTCGGTCGCCGGGGGCGTGTTCTGCTGCTGCATGTCATATGTCCTGTCCCAGCAACTCTTATCGATGCTTGCTGCGGATACCAATTTGGGATACCAAGATGGTGCCCCTGATGGACGCAAGCTTGACCGCTGTCAATGCGACCGTCTCAAACGTGATCGGAAAAGGCGGCCGGCAAGACGATCGCCAGCAACGATCAGAAAATGGAAACGACAATGTCGCAGATGCAGAGCGTCGAAAAACAGCTTCGGCAAATGATCCTGGGCCTCGAGATCGGTCCCGGCGAGAAGCTGACGGAGCGCTGGATCGAGAGCCGCTTCGGCGCGTCGCGAACCCCGGTCAGGGCAGCACTTCTGCGGCTCGAGACCGAGGGCCTGGTCGGCAGGGACGGACGTGGCTGGACGGTGTCGCCGATCAATCTGGCTGAACTCGAGCAGATCGCCGTCTACAGGGAAGCGGTCGAGGTTGCGGCGCTTCGCCTGACATGCAGCCTGGCGGACCGGAGCGCCCTCGATGTCATCGAGGCGATGCTCGAGTCCTGCGACAACGACACGCCGCGCGAGGAATGGCATCGCGTCGGCATGGATTTTCACATCGAACTGGCGCGTCTGTCGGGCAATGAATTCCTGTTCCGGGCGGTGCGCGATGCCATGACGCGCCTGTCGCGGGCGCGTTGGCTGGAGGTCCGCGACGAAGCGGCCCTCAGCCGCGCCTGGGC
>NZ_RZQY01000390.1:0-5587 GCF_003998575.1 Mesorhizobium sp. M7A.F.Ca.CA.001.10.2.1
GCGTCTTGCGGTCCAGCACCAGATCGGTGGCCGGATCAAAGCGATAGGAGGGATGGCCGGGCGGCGAAATGCGCTTTTCGGCGGCGATGCGGCTGGCAATGCCATCGGCCTGGTCGGGATCGACCGTCTGCGGCGTCAGACCGGCAAGGCCGAGCATGACGGCGCGATCACTGCCGTGGCCAATACCGGTGTAGGCGAGTGACCCGTGCAGGCTTGCGCCAAGCCGGTCGACCTTGACGCCCGCCGGACGCGGCCAGTCATTTCCCGCGACCTCGTCGAGAAACCGCGCAGCGGCGGTCATCGGCCCCATCGTGTGCGAACTCGACGGTCCTATGCCGATCTTGAACAGGTCGAAAACCGAAAGGAACACGCGGCGTTGTCTCCTGGAGTCAGGTCGAGGACTACATATAGGAATTCCCACGATGTTTCCGCTCTTTTGGAAATCGCGGCGCTGCACCCGCCGACCTTGTTTGCTCCGGCAGCGACATTGGTACGATCGCTGTATGCGGACATCGAAGCGATTGCGCTGAATGTGATAAATTCAGTCCATGGGCGATTCCCTCGATCTTTCGACAGCCGATCTCGCGGCGCTGGCCTTCTTCCTCGTCGCGTGGCTGCTGCACACGTTCGCCTCCGACGGCAAGCTGGTCAGCCGCATGTCGCTGACGACGGCGATGAATGCACAGCGGCAAGCCTGGATGCGGACCATGGCCGAGCGCGAGATCCGCATCGTCGACACCGCCATTATGAGCGGGCTGCAGCAAGGCACCGCCTTCTTCGCCTCCAGCTCGCTGATCGCGATCGGCGGCTGCTTTGCCTTGCTCGGCGCGTCCGACCGGGTTCTTGAAGTGCTCAGCGACCTGCCCTTGGGTGGCGCGCCGTCGCGCGCGGCTTTTCAGATAAAGGTGTTCGGACTGGTGCTGATCCTGGCGTTTTCGTTCTTCAAATTCGGCTGGGCGTACCGGCTGTTCAACTATTGCACGATCCTGATCGGCGCCGTGCCGATCCCGCATGGCGAAGCCTCACGCAATCCTGTCACCGAAACGGCGGTGTGGCGTGCGGCGCAAATGAACATGCTGGCCGGAAAGCACTTCAACTCCGGCCTGCGCGGGGTGTTCTTCTCGATCGGTTATCTCGGCTGGTTCGTCGACCCCATGGTGTTCGTGTTGTCGACGCTGTTGCTGCTGGCCGTTCTGGTGCGGCGCCAGTTCTTCTCGGCCGCCAGGCAGGCGGTGATCGGTCAGCCGCCTGGAAAAGGCTGATCGATCCGGCCAGACAGCCAATAGGCAAAAAGCCCGATCCATTCGCGGATGGCCATGGTGGTGGCCTGCAGTGAGTCGGCCGGATTATCGCGGAACAGCCCGATGCCTTCTTTGCCCGAGGTGCGATAGTCGACCGGCCAGGGAACGGTGGCGAAGCCGGCCTTGTCGAACAGCGCCTTGGCGCGCGGCATATGGAAGGCTGAGGTCACGAGCAGCCAGGTCTCGCCGGGCTTCGGCGTGACCAACTCCTTGGTGAAGACCGCGTTCTCATAGGTGTTGCGGGATTTGTTCTCCAGGATCAGACGATCGGCGGCCACGCCAAGCGCGGTGAGCAGGCGCGGCGCGGTTGCGGCATCGCCCTCGCCATCGAGAAACAACGCGCCGGTGCCGCCGGAGACGACCACCTTGGCGGTGGGAAAGCGCCGGGCCAGAACTGCGGTCTCGACCATCCGATCGCCGCTGCTGTTCAACTCATAGCCGCCCCGCGCCAGATTGATGGCGCCCTCAAAGCCGCCGCCGAGCACGACGATGCCGTCGACCTTTGCCGGCAGCGGCGGGCGCGCGAAGCGCTCTTCCAGCGGATTGAGCATCATGGCGCCGAGCGACGTCCAGGCTGACAGCGCAAGGATCAGAAATGCCAGCAAGCTGCCGGTGGCCGCCAGCCGCCGGCGCCCGATCATGGCCGCGAGCAGTCCCGCCAGCAGCAGGAAGATCGCCAGGTTGAGCGGCTGGATGAAGAACCAGAAGATCTTGGACAGGTAGAAGAACATCGCTCACCCCATTGCAGCGCCGCGCGGGCGTGGGCGCTCAAAGGACGCTAACACTTTGATTTTGCGCAGGATCCTTCCGAAAATCGATTCCGACTTTCAGGGCATGCGCTAGACGAGCGACGTCCCTACCACCACTTCTCCGGCTGGAACGTGCCTGCGGCCTGCTCGATGACGGCGGCGGTCTGGAACAGCGTTTCCTCGTCGAACGGCCGGCCGATCAGCTGCAGCCCGAGCGGCAGGCCCTTGGCGTCGAGCCCGGCGGGTACGGCGATGCCCGGCAGGCCGGCCATGTTCACCGTGACGGTGAAGATGTCATTGAGGTACATCTTGACCGGATCGGCAGCCATGTCCTCATCGGCGACGCCGAAGGCGGCGGAAGGCGTTGCCGGGGTCAGGATGACATCGACGCCGGCGGCGAAGACCGTCTCGAAATCCCGCTTGATCAGATTGCGCACCTTCTGCGCCTGCAGATAGTAGGCGTCGTAATAGCCGGCCGACAGCACATAGGTGCCGATCATGATGCGGCGCTTGACCTCGCGGCCGAAACCGGCGGCGCGGGTCTTCTCATACATGTCGACGATATCCTTGCCCGGCACGCGCAATCCGTAGCGGACGCCATCATAGCGGGCGAGGTTGGACGAAGCCTCGGCGGGCGCCACGATATAGTAGGCAGGCAGCGCGTACTTCGTATGCGGCAGGGAAATGTCAACGATCTCAGCGCCGGCGTCCTTCAGCCAGGCAATGCCCTTCTGCCACAGCGCTTCGATCTCTTCGGGCATGCCGTCGACGCGGTATTCCCTGGGAATGCCGACCTTCATGCCCTTGATGGGCTTGCCGATCACCGCCTCATAATCCGGCACTGGCCGGTCGACCGACGTCGTGTCCTTCGGATCGACTGATGCCATCGACTTCAACAGGATCGCGGCATCGCGCACGTCGCGCGCGATCGGGCCGGCCTGGTCGAGCGACGAGGCGAACGCGACGATACCCCAGCGCGAGCAGCGGCCATAGGTCGGCTTGATGCCGACCGTCCCGGTGAAGGCGGCCGGCTGGCGGATCGAGCCGCCAGTGTCCGTCGCGGTCGCGCCGGCGCACAGGAAGGCGGAGACTGCCGTGGCCGACCCGCCGGAAGAGCCACCCGGCACCAACTGCGCATTGTCCAGGCTGCGCACGGCCCTCGTGCCGCCGGCCGAGACGAAGCCGCCATCGCCCTGATGCGTCGTCGGCATCACCGCAGTATCGAGGCGCGAGCGCCGCCACGGATTGATGACCGGACCATAGTAGGACGTCTCGTTGGACGAACCCATGGCGAACTCGTCCATGTTGAGCTTGCCGAGCATAACGGCGCCGTCGGCCCACAGATTTGACGTAACGGTCGATTCGTAGCGCGGCTTGAACCCGTCGAGCACATGGCTGCAAGCCTGCGTGTGGACGCCTTCGGTGCCGAACAGGTCCTTGATCCCCAACGGAATGCCTTCCAGCGCACCGCCCTCGCCCTTGACCAGCCTGGCGTCGGACGCCTTGGCCATGTCGCGCGCCTTGTCGCCGGTCACGGCGACATAGGCATTGAGCGCCGGATTGGCGCGCTCGATAGCGCCGAGATAGGCCTCGGTGATCTCGGTCGCGGTGATTTCCTTGCCGCGCAGCTTGGCGCGGGCCTGTGAAATCGTCAGCTGGGTCAGGTCGCTCATCAAAGGCTCTTTTCGTAAAACACCGACCACTCAGAATCGGGATAATCCAGCACCGGGCCGCAACGCGAAAACCCGGCGCGTTCGTAGACTGTCCACGCCGCGGGATGACGATCGCCCGTCTCCAGCACCAGTCGCTTCAGTCCCTCGTTGCGCGCCAGCGCCTCGACCCGCTCAACGATTTTCGCGCCGATCTTCTGGCCGCGATGCGACGGCCTGATATACATGCGCTTGACCTCGCCAATGGCGCCGTCATGACGCTTCAGCGCGCCGCAGCCGATGGCCAGGCCTTTATCGCGGGCGATGAAAACCGTCGTGTCCTGACCGGCCATCTGCTCAACCGTCAAATGGTAGCAATGCTCCGGCGGCGTCAGTTCGAGCAAGGTCTCGTTGAGTTCGGTGACCAGCCCGCGCAGGTCGTCCTGGAGCGGCGTCTCAATGGCGATCTCGATTGCCATCGGCGGACTTACTCCACGACCTTCGGCACGAGGAAGAAATTCTCTTCGGTCGCCGGCGCGTTGACGACGATGTCGGCCGCCTTGCCGCCGTCGGTGACGACATCGCTGCGCTTCTTCATGTCCATCGGCGTCACCGAGGTCATTGGCTCGACACCGGAAACATCGACCTCGTTCAGCTGCTCGACGAAGCCCAGAATGGCGTTCAGCTCGCCGGTCATCCGTTCGGCATCCTCTTCGCTCACCGCGATGCGGGCGAGATGCGCGACGCGCTTCACTGTCTGAAGATCTACGGACATGTTTTTGCCTCGGGGAAAACCAGTTCGGGCTATAGCGGCGCCGCGCGCGCTGCGCAACATGCATCGTGCGAGAGGCCAGGCTGTGGCGGCGGCCCGCTCGTCGGCTCTCAGAATACGTCTATGGCAGGGCAACGCCCTCGCACAGATAGTAGCTGCCGCTGTTGCCGCTTGCTTCGCTTTCGTCGTCGACGGGCCGAACCGACACGAGATCGATCTGCTTCGCGTTCATTTGCGTCACCGAGAGAACGTCGGGAAAGACATAACCCGGTTCCTGGCAGATGGCCGTCACCGCCCAGCTCGGCGAAGCCGTCGCCTTGCTGATCTGCAGAAACTCGCAATTGTATTCGACGCTTTGCAGGCCGTACGCCGAAAGCACGATGTTGCCGGCGTCGATCAGCGTTTGCAGCGTGCCCTTCTTGGCCTGTTTGCAAAGCTCCTCGGACTGAAGGTAGATGCCTTCGATGAAATCATCCGCAGCGAGCGCGGGCGACGCCGCGACCAGTATGGAAACGCAAAAAGATTGCCTCAAAGCCATGGTTTTATTCCATTTTGGCTGCTTCTAAATCGTAATCGTCTCGCCAATCTTGGGCAAAGCCACCTTGATGCCGGATCCTTCCAGGCCGGCCTCGAACTTGTCGGCGGTCGGATCGATCATCGGAAAGGTGCCGAAATGACAGGGAACCACGGTGTCGAATTTGAAGAAGCGCCGGCAGGCAAGTGCCGCCACCGCGCCGCCCATGGTGAAGCGGTCGCCGATCGGCACCAGGCCGATCTTCGGCTCGTGCAGCTCGTTGATCAGCGCCATGTCGGAAAAGATGTCGGTGTCGCCCATGTGGTAGAGCGTCCTGTCTTCCGGGAAATGCAGGACGAGGCCGCCCGGATTGCCGAGATAGGTGTTCTGGCCACCTTCGCCGGGGAACGAGGATGAATGCAGCGCCTGGACGAAAGTGGTGGTGAAGCCGCCGCAATCGACGGTGCCGCCGATGTTGCCCGGGTTGATCTTCTTGTCGCTGGCGCCCTTGCCGACCAGGTACATGCAGATCTCGAAATTGGCGACTAGCTGGGCGCCGCTTTTGCCAAGCACTTCCAGCGCGCCGCTGATGTGGTCGCTGT
>NZ_RZQY01000391.1:0-5585 GCF_003998575.1 Mesorhizobium sp. M7A.F.Ca.CA.001.10.2.1
ATCCGCAACGGCGTGAAGGTCACCTGGTCCGGCAATCTGCGCGCGCCGATCAACGATCGCGGCGTTTATCCCCGGCCCTTCCAGGACAGGCTACCGGTCTGGATCGCCATTGGCGGCACGCCGCAGTCTGCCGCCCGCGCGGGTGCGCTCGGCCTGCCGCTGGCGCTCGCCATCATCGGCGGCGAGCCGGCGCGCTTCGCGCCGCTGTTCGATCTCTATCGCGAAGCCGCCAAGCGCGCCGGCAGCGACCCGAGGGGCCTTGCCACCAGCATCAACGTGCACGGCTTCATCGCCGAGACGACCGAGCAGGCGGCCGACGATTTTTACGGCCCGCAGGCGGAGGTGATGAACCGCATCGGCCGCGAGCGCGGCTGGGGTCCGACATCCCAAGCGCATTTCGACCAGTCGCGCGGCCCGAACGGCGCGTTGTTCGTCGGCGGTCCCGAGCAAGTGGCTGAGAAGATCGTCGCCCAGCACAAGATCTTCGGCAATGACCGCTTCCTGCTGCAAATGGCGATCGGCACCATGCCGCATGCCAAGATCATGAAGGCGATCGAACTCTACGGCACCAGGGTGGCGCCGATCGTGCGCAAGGAAACAGCCAGGGCTGGCACAGCCGTCACCACGCCGGCAGCCTGACGGAAATGTCGGCTGCTGGCTGCTGCCTTTGAGAAGGCCGGATTTTTCGTCCTCGTCGCCACGACATTGGGAAGAAAGCCAAATCTCTCTTCCAACGCCGTGAGTGCAGGCCTGGATGCTGCGGCGCGCTCTGATTTCCGGACCCGTGCAAACGGGCCTCATTCCGGAAGCCGGCTCATGGAACCTGCGCCCATAACTCTGCGTTCATGCAAGCAATAGCCGATCGCCGAGGGCGCCGGCTCGAGGGTGAGCATGAAAACCGAACCCGCTGCCTTGGGCCGCGCCATCGCCGACGAGTCGGATTCGCGCGTTGCGGCCCGCGCCGACACGCATCTGATGCGCTCGCTGCTCGTCGGCATTTTCCTGTTCATGGCCATCTATGCGCTCTACTTCGCTCGCGCTTTCTTCATGCCGGTCATTCTGGCTTTCCTGCTGGCGCTGACGCTGACGCCGATCGTTAGGCTCCTGCGCAGGCACGGCATCTCCGAAGTGGTTTCGGCGACCCTTCTGGTGCTGTTGTCGATCTGCATCTTTGCCAGCGTAGGCTACCTGCTCAGCGGACCGATCATCGACCTCATCAACAACACCTCTTCGATAGGCCAGCAACTTGCCGAACGGCTGGCGCAATTGCGCCGCCCACTCGAGAAGATCATGCAGATTTCGCATCAGATCGAACAGCTGACCCAGACGTCGCAGGAGCCGGGCATCCAGAGGGTGGCGATGGCGCAGTCCGGCATCCTGTCGGCGGCCGCCAGCAACATCCTGTCGGCCGGAACAGGCCTGACTATCATTTTCGTGCTGTCGCTGTTCCTGCTCGCCTCCGGCACGATGTTCTATGAAAAGATCATCCAGTCCTTCGCCAGCCTCAGCGAAAAGAAACGGGCGCTGCGCGTCGTCTATGACGTCGAGCGCGAAATCTCGCACTATCTGCTCACCGTCACCATCATCAATGCCGGCCTCGGCACGGTCATCGCTCTTGGTCTGTGGGCGCTCGGCATGCCCAATCCGCTGGTCTGGGGAGCCGCCGCGGCGTTGCTCAACTTCTTGCCCTATGTCGGAGCGCTGATCACCATCGTGCTTGTCACGGTCATGGCGTTGATCAGCTTCGATACCATCTTCTACGCGCTTCTGGCGCCGGCCTTCGTGATCTTGTGCGACATCGTCGAAGGCCAGTTCGTGACGCCGATGGTGGTCGGCCGGCGTCTGGAGATCAACGCCGTGGCAATCTTGATCGCCATCGCCTTCTGGTCATGGTTGTGGGGCTTCGTCGGCGCCCTGATGGCGGTGCCGCTGCTGGTCGTCATCAAGGTATTCTGCGATCATTTCGACGGGCTCAGCCATGTCGGCAATTTTCTCGCCGCGCAGCACGCGGTTGTCGTCGAGGAGGACGACATCGCCGACCCCGAAGCTATCAAAGGCTGATCAATATTTTTGAATTTGCGGCGCCGCCGGATGCTTCCTACATGCGGTCCTGACACAGGATCCCATCCATGACCGCTCTTTCCGTTCTCGACCTGTCGCCGATCGTCGAAGGCAGCGATGCCTCGCAGTCGCTGGCCAACTCGCTCGATCTTGCCCGCCATGCCGAGCGCCTGGGCTACAAGCGTTTCTGGCTGGCCGAGCATCACAACATGCCGGGTATCGCCAGCGCGGCCACAGCCGTCGTCATTGCCCATGTCGCCGGCGGTACCAAGACCATTCGCGTCGGCGCCGGCGGCATCATGCTGCCCAACCATTCGCCGCTGGTGATTGCCGAGCAGTTCGGCACGCTGGCCGCCTTGCATCCGGGCCGCATCGATCTCGGCATCGGCCGGGCGCCCGGCACCGACATGGGCACCGCCCGTGCCTTGCGCCGCAATCTCGAGGCCGGGGTCGACAATTTCCCTCAGGATGTCGTCGAGCTGATGGGCTATTTCCAGCCGGCCGAGGAAGGCCAGCGAATTCGCGCCGTGCCCGGCGAAGGCCAGGACGTGCCGGTCTGGATCCTCGGCTCCAGCCTCTACGGCGCGCAGCTCGCCGCCATGCTCGGCCTGCCCTACGCCTTCGCTTCGCATTTCGCGCCGGCGGAGCTGGATCACGCGCTGGATGTCTACCGCTCGCGCTTCCAGCCGTCCGAGCAGCTCGACAAGCCGCATGTCATGCTTGGCCTCAATGTCTTCGCCGCGCCCACCGATGCGGAGGCCCGTTTGTTGTTCACCTCGCTGCAACAGGCTTTCGTCAATCTGCGCACCGGTCGGGCCGGCCGGCTGCCGCCACCTGTCGAGAACTATGACCGCGATCTCGATCCGATGGCAAAGACAATGCTCGGCCAGGCATTGTCCTGCGCCGTCGTCGGCTCCCCGGAAACGGTGCGGCAAGGCCTCGATGCCTTCGTGCGCCGCACCGGTGCCGACGAACTGATGGTCACTGCGCAGATGTTTGATCATGCGGCGCGGGTGCGGTCGTTCGAAATCCTGGCCGAGGCGCACAAATCCCTTTCGCAGGCGGCCTGACAGGCCCTGCTACGACTTACGCCGGGGGAAGGCTACGCGCTCACGCTCTGCGCAATCGCGCCGAGCGGACGGCATGAATTGCGGATCATCAGCCTGCCCTTGAGCAAAAGCTTGCGCGGCGGCGCGTCCCTGTTGCCGGCGAGACGATCGAGAAGCAGATTGGCCGCCTGTTCGCCGATCGCCTGCACGGGCTGGGCCACCGTGGTCAACTGCGGCTGGAACACGTCGGACCATGGAAAGTCGTCGAAGCAGGCGACCGAAATATCTTCCGGGCAGGACAGGCCGATGTCGCGGATCGCCTTCATGGTGCCGATCACCATCGGATTGTTGGCCGAGAAGATCGCGCTTGGCCGATCATGCGAGGAAAGCATCTGCATGGTTTCGTTATAGCCGTCGATCTCGTGGAAATTGCCGAAGCGGATCAACTCCTCGGCGATCGGCAGGCCGGCGGCGTGAAGCGCCTCGCGATATCCCGCCATGCGGTCATGCATCGGCGAGATGTCCGAGGTGCCGGTGATGTAACCGATGCGCCGGTGGCCGAGATTGATCAGATAGGTGATGGCGTCGAACACCGCGCGCTGGTTGTCCAGCACCACGGCATCGGTGTCGATGCCTTTGCAGATACGATCGAGCAGCACGACCGGCACGTTGGCGTCGTCGACGATCCGCTTGAGGATCGCGCCGTCGCCGACGCGCGCCACGATCAGCCCGTCGACCATGCGGTCGAGCAGCAACCTGATCTGGTCGTCCTGGGTGTTCAAATCCTCGTCCGTGCAGCACAGCATGACGGCATAGCCGGCCCGGTCGAAGGCCTGCTGGATGACCGAGACGACATCGGTGAAGAACGGGTTGGTGATGTGCGGCACGGTCAGTCCGATGGTGCGGGTCGTGCCCATCTTCAGGCTGCGGGCGATCGCGTTGCGCTTGTAGCCGATATCGCGGATTGCCTGCTCGATGCGCTGGCTAAGCTCCGGGCTGACCGTCGCCGTGCCATTGATCAGCGCCGAAACGGTGGCGACAGAAACACGCGCCGCTTCAGCCACATGAAGCATGGTGGGCGCGGTGGATTTGCGGTGTCTTTTTTGCCCTGACGCTGTCATTTTCGAAACGTTTCGCCACTCTTGCTGGCCAATACGTACGGAATCCTGTCCTTTTTAGCAAGAATCGAATTGCACCAAACGTCCGGCACCTTATATCGGCTTGACATGATCGAAACGTTTAGATTAGCGTTTGCGGGAAGTTGACGACGACGGAAGGGAGGCCGCCATTGTCATGCAAGAGAGCAATTGCCTGTCCCCGGAGCACGGTGCGGCCGATCGGTCGCACATCGTTCTGAGTGCCGAGCGCATTTCCAAGAGCTTCGGCGGCATCGCCGCGCTTGTCGATGTCGGCTTTGAGCTGCGTCGCGGCGAGGTTCATGCCTTGATGGGCGAGAACGGCGCCGGCAAGTCGACGCTGATGAAAATCCTCTCCGGCGTCTATACCGGTTATGACGGCACGGTGAGCGTCGATGGCCGCCCCACCAGCTTCGCCGGCGTGCGCGACGCCGAGGATGCCGGCATCGCCATCATTCATCAGGAGCTCAACCTGGTGCCCGAGCTCAGCGTCGCCGACAACATCTTCCTCGGCCGCGAGAAGCTGATCGCCGGGCTGATCGTCGACCGCAAGGCGAGCAGCCGCGCGGCAGGTGCTTTGTTGCAGCGGCTCGGCATCGAACTCGATCCGCAAGCCCGCGTCGGCGCCCTGCGTGTCGGCGAGCAGCAACTGGTCGAGATCGCCAAGGCTCTGTCGATGTCGGCACGCATCCTGATCATGGACGAGCCGACCTCGGCGCTTTCGCCGGCCGAATGCCAGCGGCTGTTCCGCATCATCCGCCAGCTTGCCGACAGCGGCGTCGCCATCGTCTACATCTCGCACCGCATCGACGAGGTCATGCATCTGGCCGGCCGCGTCACCGTGTTTCGCGACGGCCGCCATGTGCTGACCGAGCCGATGGCCAGGCTCGACGAAGATACGATCATTTCGGCGATGGTCGGCCGCAACCTGCTCGCTTCCTCCGAGGAAGAGCGCAACACCAGCGGCATGACCGTGCTTTCGGTCGAAAACCTGTCGCTGTCGAAGCCCGATGCGCATGGTTGGCGCACGGTGATCGACGGCGTCGGCTTCGATCTTGCCGCCGGAGAAATCCTCGGCATTGGCGGGCTGCTGGGTTCGGGCCGCACCGAGATCCTGGAAGCGATCTTCGGCTCGAGCAATGGCCGCACCGGCGGCGAAATCCGTATTGACGGCCATCCCGTGGACATCCGTTCGCCGCGCGATGCGAGGCGGCTGGGCATTGCGCTGGTGACCGAGGACCGCAAGACGCAAGGGCTGCATCTGCAGGCTTCGATCGCGGACAATGTCGCCCTGCCGCTGGTCGGCTCGCCGGCCAGCGAGCGGATGCCGAAGCGGGCC
>NZ_RZQY01000392.1:0-5550 GCF_003998575.1 Mesorhizobium sp. M7A.F.Ca.CA.001.10.2.1
GGTAACGAGGGCGCACGCGGGTATGATGTAATGGTAGCTTGTCAGCTTCCCAAGCTGAACGCGAGGGTTCGATTCCCTCTACCCGCTCCAGTCTAAGGCGTCAGAACCATTTCAGCGCCTGCCTGTTCGTCGAACACAACCGAGCAGCCTCGCGCAAGCGCCACCGTTGCGAGGGCGTTTGCCGCCACGTCATCCGATGAAACGAAATCGCCGGTCAACACCCGCAATTCTTCAACGCCTTCAGCCATGGAAACGAAATTCCCGACCGATCGATCGTGCTTGCAGGCCTCGATCACGCAAAGCAGATCGATGATTTCGAAGCTGCGCATGTTCAGCCTCCAGAAGAAATCGCCCCTTGCAAGATCATGAACGCATCGGCGGGAAATAATGTTCCCAGCTCGCTTTCGCCGGCCTCGGCCTGGCGGTGCTTTCGCCGGACAACCTTACCCGAGCGAGCCATCATCCCACTTCCCTCAGAATGAAGTCGTGCAGCATCTTGGCGGCCGGCGACAGTGCGCGATTCCTGACCGTGATCAGGCTGTAGGGCCTGACCTCGATGTCGAATTCGGTCTGGACGACGTCGATGGCGCCGGCCAGCCCGTCAGGGTTCTGGATGAATTTCGCCACCTGGACAGAGACCGGTGCGATGGCATCGGATTGCGCGACCATGACCAGGGTCAGGAGCAGCGAACTGGTGTTCAGGATACGGTCCGGCAAAGCGATGTTGCGGTTGAGGAAGTTGCTCTCCATCGCCTGGCGCAAGGGCGAGCCGCCAGACTGGAAGACCCAGTCATAGGCGGCGGTCTCTTCCAGCCGCACCGCCTCGCCCTTGGTGAGCGGATGGCCCCGGCGCACGATCAGGCAGGCCTTCTCGACGCCGATGACGCGCGACTCGAACAGCCGCGGATTGAGGTCGTCCGGGATGCGCGCGATGATGAAGTCATGGCGCGTGGCGATCAGCTCGCGTGCCAGCACATTGGAGGTCTCGACCTGCATGGTGATCTCGATGCGCGGATAGATGCGGCGGATTTCACGAATCGCCGGCACCGCCAGCTCGATTGCCGGCGCGGTCACGGCACCCAGGAAAACCGAACCACCCTTGCCCGCCTTGAGTTCGGAAATCTCGCGGTCCACCTCGCGCATCTCCAGCAGGATCGAGCGCGCCCGCCTGGCCAAAGCCTTGCCGTATGGCGTCAAGGTGATACCGCGCGGCAGCCTCTCGCACAGCTTGACCTCCAGCACCGCCTCCATCTCTGCGATCATGCGCGAGGCCGCCGGCTGCGAAATGTTCAGAACCTGGGCTGCCGCGCTGACCCGGCTGTGGTCGTCTAGCGCGACGATCATGCGCATGTGACGCAGACTGAGACCGCTGCGCAGCAGGGTTTCGCCATCGCCCCGTGCTTCTCTGTAACCATTTGAAGCTGTTGTCGGATTCCCGGGCCGCGCCATCGCTTTTCCCTGCCTTCTGCTCGTGTAAGGCCGACCTTGGAGTCAGCCCGTCACGTCCCAATACATATACCAACCATGATATAGCAACCATCAAAGATCGCATTTGACAGTTATGGCAAAGACCCACACCCTCCGCGCGTTCCAAGACGTGACGGTCGCTGACGAGAAAAATCGTATCGATTGAATCAGCGTCTCGGGGCCATGGGAGGATACCGGAGATCGATATGACGGCAGCAGTGCCCTTGGCGCTTCTGCACGATTGCGCGGCCCGCGACCCCCGGGGTGCCGCGTCCATCAAACAGGGAGAGTTAAAGTGAAAATCATCAAGACACTGGCCGCCGTCGCGGCCCTTGGCATCGCTGCCATGACCTACTCGGCGCACGCAGCCGACAAGGGTCTTGTCGGCGTGCTGATGCCGACCAAGACCTCGCAGCGCTGGATCAATGATGGCGACGCCGTCAAGTCCCAGCTCGAGGCTCTCGGCTACACCGTCGACCTGCAATACGCGCAGGACGACATCCCCAACCAGCTCAGCCAGCTGGAAAACGAAATCACCAAAGGCCCGAAGGCGCTGATCATTGCTTCGATCGACGGCACCACCCTGTCGGATGCTCTGCAGAAGGCCGCTGACGCGGGCGTCGTCGTCGTCGCCTATGACCGCCTGATCAAGAAGACCGCCAATGTCGACTACTACACCACCTTCGACAATTTCGGCGTCGGCGTGATCCAGGCGAATTCGCTGGTCAAGGGCCTCAAGGAGCGCTTCCCGAACACCAAGCCGTGGAACGTCGAACTGTTCGGCGGCTCGCCCGACGACAACAACGCCTTTTTCTTCTACGACGGCGCGATCTCCGTCCTGCAGCCGCTGATCGACGACGGCTCGATCAAGATCAAGTCCGGCCAGACCGGCATGGACAAGGTCGGCACGCTGCGTTGGCTCGCCGCCACTGCCCAGGCGCGCATGGACAATCTGCTGTCGGCCAACTATTCGGACGGCAGCCGCGTCGATGGCGTTCTTTCGCCCTATGACGGCCTGTCGCGCGGCATCACCGCCTCGCTGCGCGCCGTCGGCTACGGCACGGACGCACAGCCCTGGCCGATCGTGACCGGCCAGGACGCCGAGACCGCTTCGGTCAAGCTTATCATCACGGGCGAGCAGTACTCGACCGTGTTCAAGGACACCCGCGAACTGGCCAAGGCCACCGTCGAACTCGTCGACAAGGTGCTCTCGGGCGGCAAGCCGGACGGCCTCGATGAAAAGACCTACAACAACGACGTCAAGGTCGTTCCCTCGATCCTGTTGACGCCGCATGAGGTCGACAAGTCGAACTACCAGGCACTGGTCGTCGACTCCGGCTACATCAAGGCCGACGAACTGAAGTAACCCCGGTTCCAAAGTCAGGGGTCCTGCGCAACGCAGGGCCCCTTTTCGTTCACCAGCGAGCCCGGTATTGTCGCCGACCTCGCCGGCAATGTTTGCCGACCTCTCAAGGAGCGGTTGTCCCATGGCCTCGACGATTTTGGAGATGCGCGACATCACCAAGACGTTCCCCGGCGTGAAGGCGCTGTCGAACGTCAACCTCAGCGTCGAGGAAGGCGAGATTCATGCCGTGGTCGGCGAGAACGGCGCCGGCAAGTCGACGCTGATGAAGGTGCTGTCGGGCGTCTATCCCTCAGGAACCTATGACGGCCAGATCATCTTTAACGGCGGGGAATGCCAGTTCAAAGGCATCCATGACAGCGAGCGCAAGGGCATCGTCATCATCCACCAGGAACTTGCGCTGGTGCCGATGCTGTCGATCGCCGAAAACATCTTCCTCGGCAACGAGCACGCCAGATACGGCATCATCGACTGGAATTCCAACGAGGCGCGCACCAGCGCCCTGTTGAAGAAGGTGGGCCTCAAGGAGGACCCCAAGACGCTGATCACCAATATCGGCGTCGGCAAGCAGCAGCTGGTCGAGATCGCCAAGGCGTTGAGCAAGGAAGTCAAGCTCCTGATCCTCGACGAGCCGACGGCGTCGCTCAGCGAAAAGGACAGCCAGGCGCTGCTCGACCTTCTGCTCGAATTCAAGCGGCAGGGCATGACCTCGATCCTGATCTCGCACAAGCTCAACGAGGTGAACCGGGTCGCAGACAAGGTGACGGTGATCCGTGACGGGCGCACCATCGAGACGCTGGCCAAGAAGGACATCTCTGAAGACCGCATCATCACTTCGATGGTCGGCCGCTCACTCGACGACCGCTATCCGCCGCGCGAGCCTGACATCGGCGAGGTCGTGTTCGAAGTGAAGAACTGGTCGGTCTATCACCCGATCCATGCCGAGCGGCAGGTGATCAAGGGCATCGACATCAACGTGCGCAAGGGCGAAGTGGTGGGCATTGCCGGGCTGATGGGCGCTGGCCGCACCGAATTCGCCATGAGCCTGTTCGGCCGCTCCTACGGCCGCCGCATCTCCGGCGAGGTGCTGCTCAAGGGCAAGCCGGTCGACGTTTCCTCGGTGAGCAAGGCGGTCCAACACGGCATCGCCTACGTCACAGAGGACCGCAAGACCTACGGTCTCAACCTCATCGACCATATCAAGCACAACATCACGCTGGCCAATCTTGGCGGCGTCTCGCGCCACAGCGTGATCGACGACATGCGCGAGCTCGCCGTTGCCAACGACTATCGCAAGAAGACCAATATCCGCGCTTCCAGCGTCTATCAGATGACCGGCAATCTCTCCGGCGGCAACCAGCAGAAAGTGGTGTTGTCGAAATGGCTGTTCGCCGACCCGGACGTGCTGATCCTCGACGAGCCGACGCGCGGCATCGATGTCGGCGCCAAGTACGAAATCTATACGATCATCGCCCGTCTCGCGGCTGAGGGTAAGGCGATCGTCGTCATCTCGTCGGAAATGCCGGAATTGCTTGGCATCACCGACCGCATCTACGTCATGAACGAAGGGCGCATCGTGGGCGAAATGCCCGCCGCGGAAGCAAGCCAGGAAAAAATAATGCGCGCCATCGTTCGTGGAGAAGGAAAAGCAGCATGAGCACCGAAAGCGCCCCCGCCCCGCAGGGCAACGTCGCCGAAGAGCAGCGCCCACGCATTGCCGTCTCGGCGCTGACGACGAACCTGCGCGAATACGGCCTGATCCTGGCGCTGATCGCCATCATGGTGTTCTTCCAGTTCACCACGAACGGAACGCTGTTCAAGCCGGTGAACCTGAGCAACCTGGTGCAGCAGAACTCGTTCATCATCGTGATGGCGCTGGGCATGCTGCTGGTGATCGTCTCCGGCCATATCGATCTAAGCGTTGGCTCGGTCGCTGGCTTCATCGGCGCCTTGGCGGCGATGATGATGGTCATCTGGCCGCTTGGTCCGTTCAGCAACCCGCTGGTGGTTTCGATCATCTGCCTGATCGTGGGCGGCGCGATCGGTGCGGCGCAAGGCTATTGGATCGCCTATCACCGAATACCGAGCTTCATCGTCACGCTGGCCGGCATGCTGATCTTCCGCGGCATCTGCCAGGCCCTGCTGGGCGGCGGATCCTCGGTGGGGCCGCTACCCGATGGCTTCAAGGCGCTCAGCTCCGGCTTCATCCCGGATGTCATCGGCCCGCTGACGCTGATCCCGCCAACAGTGAACGCGGCCGGCAAGACCATCATGGGCAGCGGCCTGACGCTGCACATGACGACGATCGTGCTGGGCCTGATCGCTGTTCTGGCCTACGCCTATTTCGGGGTGAGGACGCGCCGCAAGCGCGAACGCCATGGCTATGAGGCCGAGCCCTTTGCCCTGTTCGTCGTCAAGACGCTGGTCGGCAGCGCGCTGGCGCTGTTCCTGGTCTACCAGTTCGCCAGCTACAGGGGCCTGCCGGTGGTGCTGCTCGTCATGGGCGTGCTGATCTCGCTGTTCGTCTTCGTCACCAAGCGCATGACCATCGGCCGCCGTATCTATGCCATGGGCGGCAATTCCAAGGCCGCGCAGCTTTCAGGCATCAACACCGAGCGGCTGACGCTGATGGTGTTCATCAATATGGGCGTGCTGTCGGCGCTCGGCGGCCTGATCATCGCGGCGCGACTGGGACAGGCGGTGCCGGCCCCGGGCCTCGG
>NZ_RZQY01000393.1:0-5546 GCF_003998575.1 Mesorhizobium sp. M7A.F.Ca.CA.001.10.2.1
GTCGCTGGTCGTCTGGGCGATCCGCGAGGGCCGCCAGGCGGCGCGCGGCATCGATGAGGCGCTGATGGGATCGAGCGTGCTGCCGCGCTGGGTCCGTCTCGAAGCCCTACTTGTGCGGCCACCTGAAGGCGCTTTCCGCCCTGCCGCTGCCCCGGGCAGCTTACGGACTGATCGCCGTGGTCGTTTCGGTTGTGGCCCCGGCCGCAGGCTGCCGCCTTGGCGGCCAAGAAAAATCGTCGGCGCGGCCGGGCGCAGCAGCGGGCGCCTTGCCCTCGACGACGAATTTTTCACCGGGCCCGTCCGGCTTGGCCGGCGCTGCGGCACCGAGAAGTTCCGAACCGCCGTCGAGTGCCGGTGATTGCGAGTCGGCGTCGGTAGCCGGGTCGGCGGCCTCAGTCTTTTCCTTCGAGGGTGGACTACGTTACTGGCCAGTACCGGCAACGCATCGAAGGAACTTTACAATCATAAAGGTACGTCACTGGTCTCGCGGCTCACCTATGACGATCTAGACGCGCATTCGAGTCCACAATCCGACTGGCATTTTCGTAAAGGCCTCCTCGGTGCGGGCGGCATCAGGGAGGATTTTCTCATGACGAGGACTTCTTACGGAAATGGGGGGCTACTCAAACACATTCAGTGATCAGCGCGGGGGCGGCGTCAGCTATTTCACCGCCGATCTTGGATATAATTTCTTGAACTCACCGCGCTACCGCATCGGTGCTTTTGTTGGCAACAATTTCTGGCACGAGAGCTACGATGCTTTCGGTTGCACGCAGCAGGCGACCAACTGGGGAACCTGTGTGCCAACCGTCCCACCTACGTCAACCTCTCAGCCAGGACAACGATTGGCATTCGCTGCGACTCGGCTTGGCCGGGCAGACGCAACTCACCGAGCGACTCAGCCTTTCTGGTGACGTGGCGTTCCTCTTCACGCGGCTCGACGGCAAAGAGCAGCACCACATGCGCCCAAGATCAAGCTAATTCCCGAAGACGGCGATGGGCATGGCGTCCAGCTCGAGGCGGTGTTGCGGCCGTGGCGAATAACGGCACCGCTCATTTCGAAGAGGCAATGGGCGGTCGTGGTTCCCCGCAGGCCGACGATTGGAAGGCAAAGCGCTACGGCGTTTTCGTGCAGGCTAGCATCAAGTTCAACTGAGAGAGCAAGAACCGAGGAGAGCGGCGATGCCACTCCAGCTCATTACGATCATTGGATCAACAGAAGGAAGTTTTCCGAAGAGTTTTGCAAGCGTGCGCAAAGTCGCCAGACAAAGTTCTCTCGGTCCATAGTGTACGTGCCGTCACGCCCGTTCTCGACATGGTTGAATGATACGTCCCGCGCGATCGATCAAAGTCGTTTTTCATTGGTTTTCCGGAAATCGCGGGGAGCACAGCGTGCTGTGACCCTCGCCTGCTGGTTTTCTGTCAACGCGCAGATGAGGGAGAATGAGCGTACAGCAAAAATCATCAGTGCTGTCGCTTTCGCCAAAGCCCGCCGCAGCTAAACGGGGTCCCACGCCCGGTAGCGCCCCCTGCCGGTCACCTCACGGATGCCGAGTTCGGCACCAGCCCGAGCGCAGCGCGCTGGCTAATTTTCAGCTCGGCCGCGACCAGACCTGCCGACACCAGCGGCCGCGCCAGCACCAGCTCGATCAGCGCCGGCAGGCTCGAGTTTTTGCGCCGGTTCCTGAGCCGGCGCTCCATCTGGCTTTTGGCCAGCGCCTGGATGATTGCAAGGCTGAAACAGTCGATGGAACGCCCCTCCAGCGAAGCCGAACCGGACGAGGCGCGCGCGCCAGGTCCTTCGGCTGCCATCGGCACGCTGGGTTTAAGTGCTTGGGGTGACACGGCGTGATCTCCGCCGTTGGCGGGAACAGGGCAGTGCAATAGTACTGCCCTGTTCCTTTTGATCAGAGGCCAGTGCGGATTTCTTCGGCAAGCGCCCTCAACGTCGTCTCGACGTCATCGCCGTTTACCATCTTCTGCATCGCCACGGCCCATGCGTTCATGGCTTCGCCGAAGCCGACACGCGGTGTGAAAGCCAGCGCGGCTTGGTCCTGTATCTTTTTGAAGCTGTCAACGAAGTTGTTGAACTCGGGCTGCGAAGCGTACTTAGTCCAGGTGTCGTCTGCCAGGTCGACGTGCGCGGCGGATTGACGAGCTGGCCAGCAAGGGCACCCTTGAGCGCCACCTGCTTGGAGGTGGCCCACGGGATGAACAGCCAGGCCGTGCCCTTCTTTTCGGAAGCCGCGTTCATGGCGAGAGCCCAGATCCAGATGTCAGACTCCAAGCTCGTGGCGCTCGGTGCGTGCAGCGGCGGAGCGAAGGCGATCTTGCCGGATGCCGGCTTCCCCGCAACATCGTTCCAGAAGCCGAACATATTTGAGTCGATCGTCATCGCGCTGCGGCCGGACGCGAAGGAAGGAGCCGCGCACTTCTTGATCATGTCCACGTAATGTAGTCGTATCCAGCATCGGTAAGCTTCCAATCGCTCAGGTATTTGTCCAGCGGCTCCAGGGCGCCACTCGGAGCGAGGTCCTACGCGGGCTGAATGCCAGTGCCGAACACATCCCATGCTGGCGACTTCGTCGTCAGTTGGATCGTCATCTTGTTCCAGTAAGAATCGTCTGGGTAGAGTTCCGGCGTGACCTTGATGCCGGGTCAGCTTCTCGAACTCCGGAAATTGCGCAGCGAGAGCATCCGCATAGGGGTGGATGTCGTAGGCCCAAGTTATGCTGGTCCCTTCGAATTGACGCCAGTTCACGGTGTCGGCAGCGGCCGAATTAGTGAGCGATGCCGAGACGGCAAAAAACGCCAAGTCAAAAGCAAGCTGTTTGCGAAGCGACGCGCACCTGTAACGAGTACGGGGAATGAGCGACCCATGTAATCCTCCCTGGGGCATTTTGCCAATTTTTGGGTCCACTCCTCCATCCCGAGTTCGCTCATAGCCACAATAAGCGGTTTCCAACGAGCTCGCTCTGAATGCACCAGGCCAACTGGGTAAAAACGGGTAACCGGCACTAAAAGGCGTTGTAGTATCGCCACCAGAAATACTGCTCCGTGGTGCTGGCCTTTGCCTGGGGGCGCAACACGGCAACTACCCGCTCAAAACGGTTGGTCCTCTACCTCTTATTCACCGTCGCTTTCCTCGCGGCCTAACCCGGCCGGAATATCCGTTGCCAGAAAAAGGCCTCGCGGCCGGTTCGAGGCTCATCCCTCCTCCGAAGCAGCACGCTCAAGTATCGTCACAAGCCCCGAGCGCTTCGCGTTCGGCGATGTCCAAATTCCGACAATGTCGGATACAGTCAGATCTACTGGATTGCGTTTGAATGGTTTTCTCATTTGGCACAGTACATGCGGGTCATCCGCAAAACACGTGACCGACCAACAAGAGTTCGCATGATCACCTTACCACAACATACAGCCGCCGCGGAACAATCACTTGGCCCCTGATCGCCCACCCCGGCACCACAACCGGAGTCATCGATGTTCTGACAGGCTGCCCAAGGATACCTGCTGCAACAGGGCTTGCCCTGGTGACGACCACTCCGGCTCCGCCGGTTACCGACGAGGGCAAAGTGACGGATTTCCTGCTTTTCAACGGCATGGAGGTGGCTGTCATTCCCGACCACCGCGCCGGTCGTCACCCATATGGTCTGGTGCAGGATCGGCAGCGCGGAATGAGCCGCCGGGGATATCTGCATGTCTTCGAGCATCTGATGCTCAAGGCGCCTCATGACGAGCACGGCTCCGTCGCCTGGAGAGATTGAACCCAAAGGGAGATTCAGATGTCTGAAGCGAATCAGGAAAAGTTGGACGCATTCTTGGGGAAAATGGTCGGCGATCTCGGTGCGATCGCAACGGGCGCGGGAGTCCTGCTGGGGGACAGACTCGGCCTGTTCAAGGCATTGCGCGAAGGCGGCAAGATGACGGCCGCCGAACTTTCGACACGCACCGGCACCCAGGAACGCCTCGTAAGGGAATGGCTTTCCGGGCAGGCGGCGGCGGGTTACGTCGACTACGATGAAGCGAGCGACAAATTCTATCTCAACGCCGAGCAAGAGCTGGTGTTCGCTGATGAAGACAGCCCGGCCTTCATGGCAGGCGCATTCGAGTTCCTGTCCGCGCTGTGGCTCGATGAAGAAAAGGTGAGGCAGGCATTCCAGTCCGGCAAGGGCGTCGGGTGGCACGATCATAGCGCGTGTCTGTTTCGCGGTACGGAACGGTTCTTCCGTCCAGGCTACAATGCCAATCTGATCGACTCCTGGCTGCCGGCCTTGGAGGGCGTCGTCGAGAAGCTCGAACGCGGCGTGGACGTCGCGGATGTTGGATGCGGTCATGGTGCATCGACCGTGCTCATGGCACAGGCCTTCCCCAATTCGCGCTTCGTC
This sequence comes from Mesorhizobium sp. M7A.F.Ca.CA.001.10.2.1, assembly GCF_003998575.1. Classification (NCBI taxonomy): domain Bacteria; kingdom Pseudomonadati; phylum Pseudomonadota; class Alphaproteobacteria; order Hyphomicrobiales; family Phyllobacteriaceae; genus Mesorhizobium; species Mesorhizobium sp. M7A.F.Ca.CA.001.10.2.1. The sequence continues at coordinate 4,389 of NZ_RZQY01000393.1, forward strand.
GGCTTCGACTATCATGCCCCTTCGATTGAGCGCGCCCGCAAGGCGGCCGAGGTAGCCGGCGTCGGCGTTAACACGCGGTTCGACGTGGCGGCCGCCAAGAGCTATCCCGGAACCTATGACCTCGTCACATTCTTCGATTGCCTTCACGACATGGGCGACCCGACGGGCGCCGCCACCCATGTCCACGGATCGCTCAAGCCGGACGGCACGTGGATGATCGTCGAGCCGTTCGCGCATGATCATCTGGCGGCGAACCTCAATCCCGTCGGCCGCGTTTACTATGCCGCTTCCACTTTCGTGTGCACGCCCGCATCCGTGTCGCAGGAAGTCGGGCTCGCGCTTGGAGCCCAGGCCGGTGAGGCGAGGCTGCGCAAGGTTGTGACCGGCGGCGGCTTCAAGCGATTGCGTCGCGCCGCGGAGACACCGTTCAACATGGTGCTGGAGGCCCGCCCTTAGCGTGGCCGTCGCCAGAAATTGCAGCTCATCGCATTTGATGAAGATCACCGCCAAAAATCCGGACGCATCGGGCACATTTTCAAGGCGTCTGGGTTCACGCAGAGGTCGCTGCCGAGTTGTGTGCCAAGAGTCCCATACGTTGCGGCTCAGAAAGGACCCCACGCACGGCGACGAACATGCCCATAGCGATGGCCGCTATAATCACATATGTCCACCATGGCGCGTTCACAAAGCTGGTAAGCCACGTCGCACCGAACGCGCTTACGACAAAAACGAGAGCCTCGATAAAAAGACTGAGCCTGTACACATTCAGTCGTCTCATCCTCATACCACCCATCCAAAGACTGAGCTTGTTGCGCTACTGCGACAGAGCCTAACATATTGGAGAGTGCTCACTAGTCGACCGTGAACAATCCGAGCCCTAAGCGGCGACCGGCTTCGGCCGGATTTGAAGCAGGGCAATCAAGAGCGACAAAAACCCCTTCAGCCACCTGAGCAGGAGGGAGAAGTTGTAGCCGGCGGCGGCCAGGATGGCGTTGAGGGTGTCGCCCTGCTGGCCGGCGAGGTAGTTGCGGCCCATTCTGTGTTCGCTCTTGATGTGGCCGATGACGGGCTCGACCGCCGACCGCCGTCGCATCTGGCGCTTGATGGCTGGGGTGACGCGGCGTTTCTGGCCCGCGGTGAAGACCCTGAGCTTGTGGC
>NZ_RZQY01000394.1:0-5532 GCF_003998575.1 Mesorhizobium sp. M7A.F.Ca.CA.001.10.2.1
GCGTTTCACCGACTGGCGCCACCGGCCGCTTTCCGACAAGCAGCTCGACTATGCGCTGGCCGACGTCACGCATCTCATCGAGGTCTACCAACACCTCAGCGCCGAACTGGAGCGGGAAAACCGCGCCCATTGGCTCAACGAGGAAATGGAGGTCCTGACCTCGCGCGAAACCTATGATCCGCACCCCGAGGACGCCTGGAAGCGGTTGAAGATGCGGCTGCGCAAACCGCAGGAACTGGCGATCGTGCAGGGCGTGGCGGCGTGGCGCGAGCGCGAGGCGCGCGAACGTGACGTGCCGCGCGGCCGCGTTCTGAAAGACGACGCGATCTACGAGGTGGCGCAGCAGGCGCCGCGCGACGCGGCAGCCCTCGGCAAGCTGCGCACGACGCCGAAGGGCTGGGAGCGCTCGTCGACGGCAACGGCGCTGCTTGGCGCGGTCAACACCGCGCTTGCCTTGCCCAAGGAAGAGATGCCGAAACTGCCAAAGAGTTTCCAGCCGCCCGAGGGCTCGAGCGCCGCGGCGGAACTGTTGAAGGTGCTGCTGCGGATCGTTGCCGAAAAGGAGGGCGTCGCTTCCAAGGTGCTGGCCTCCAGCGACGACATCGACCGTATCGCCGCCGAGGGCGAGGAAGCCGACGTACCGGCGCTGCAAGGCTGGCGGCGCGCGGTGTTCGGCGAGGCCGCGCTCAAGCTGGTACGCGGCGAGATCGGCATCAAGTTCGACAAGCGCAAGATCGCGGTGTTCGACCTTTAGGCGAACGGACTTCCCTTCTCCCCTGTGGGAGAAGGCAGAAGCGCTCTGCTCAGACCGCGCCGAGCAGGTGCAGCGCGAACCAGATCCATCCCAGCAGGAGAATCACCGCACTGACGAAGAATGACCGGCTGCGCAGCAGCAGATTGTTGCTGGTCAGGTGAATCCAGGCATGGAAATAGCGGGACGCGACGAAAATCCACATCAGCGACAAGGTCAGATAGTTGACGCCGTTGGTCAGGTGCAGCGTCAGGCACAGCACGTAAAACAGCACCGGCAGTTCGAACTGGTTGGTGAGATTGGCGGCAACGGTGACGCTGGAGGCCGGTTCGGCCGAACGCACCTTGAACTGACCGGCCTTCGCCTCGCCTGACCTTATTGCGCCGTATCTGCGACGACCCAGGACGCAGTAGACGATGTAGATCAGCAGCACATGCGCGAGAACGGGCCAGAAGATCGTGGTCTGGTTCATCAAGTGCCCCCTGCCCGGTTGGGCTTCGCGTGCGGCATCAGGCCTGGCGTTTCTGGCCCGCCAGCCAGAAGGCCGCGATGACGATCACCGGTATGGCGAAAAGCGCGAATTTGGTGACGGTGAGCGCCGAGGCGAAAGACAGCGAGTCCGGGTTGGCCGACAGGAAATCGGACAGAAGCCGCGCCACCGCAAAGTTCTGAACGTAATGTGCAAGCGTGTAGGGAAGCACCAGGACCAACGCGAAAATCGACTGCAGCTGCGCCGGCAGCACGCGGAAAGCCTTCAATCGCCGGCCGGTGGCCAGGATGAGGCTGACCAGCGTGACCGACAGCAGCGCCGGGAACAACAGGTCGAAGGTCAGATAGTGCCAGACGAGAATGATCTCGCCGCCGCGCCGGCCGAGCGCTGTCAGCCAGGCCATGCCTTCGTCCGGCGTAAACCCTAAAATGCGCATGTCGAGCGACGGCAAGCCGCCGCTCAACTGGCGGAAATAGAAGAATTCCAAAGCCGTCATGGCGATGAAAACCACCGCCGACAGGAAACAGAGCGCGCCTGCGTGGCGAGACAGCCGCAGGATCGTTGCCGTCAGGTTCCGCCCGAGCCCGTACTGGTCAGGCTCCACCGGGATAGTTCGGGCTTTCGCGGGTAATCGTGACGTCATGGGCGTGGCTTTCACGAAGTCCGGCATTGGATATGCGCACAAAGGTGGCGCGCTCGCGGAAATCGGCAAGGTCGCGGCCACCAACATAACCCATAGCGGCTTTCAAGCCGCCCGCAAGCTGGTGCAGCACGCCAGACACAGGTCCCTTGTAGGGAACCTGCCCCTCGATGCCTTCAGGGACCAATTTCAGCGTGTCGCGCACCTCGGCCTGGAAGTAGCGATCGGCGGAGCCGCGGGCCATGGCGCCGACCGAGCCCATGCCGCGATACGCCTTGAAGGAGCGGCCCTGGTGCAGATAGACCTCGCCCGGGCTTTCGTCGGTCCCGGCCAGCAGCGAGCCGATCATGGCCGCACTTGCGCCGGCGGCGAGCGCCTTGGCCAGATCGCCGGAATATTTGATGCCGCCATCGGCGATCACCGAGACGCCGGATTTGTGCGCCGTCTCGACCGCCGACATGATCGCCGAGAGCTGCGGCACGCCGACGCCGGCGACGATGCGGGTGGTGCAGATGGAGCCCGGACCGATGCCGACCTTGACGGCGTCGGCACCGGCGTCGATCAGCGCCTGCGTGCCCGCGGCGGTGGCGACGTTGCCGGCCAGGATGCGAACCGAGTTGGAGAGTTTCTTGGCGCGCGTCACCGCGTCGAGCACGCGTTGCGAGTGGCCATGCGCGGTGTCGATCACCAGAAGGTCGACGCCGGCATCGATGAGACGTTCGGCGCGTTCATAGCCGTCATCGCCGACGCTGGTGGCCGCGGCGGCGCGCAAGCGGCCCTGTGCGTCCTTGCTGGCGTGCGGGTTGAGCTGCGACTTCTCGATGTCCTTGACGGTGATCAATCCGACGCAGTTGCCCTGCCTGTCGACGACAACCAGCTTTTCGATGCGGTGCTGATGCAGAAGCCGCTTGGCCTCGTCCTGGTCGACGTTCTCCTTGACCGTGATCAGGTTGTCACGGGTCATCAGCTCATGGACCTTCTGCGCCGGATCGGAGGCAAAGCGCACGTCGCGATTGGTCAGGATGCCGATCAGCCGCCCGACCTTGTGGCCGCCAGTGCCACCATTCTCGACCACCGGAATGCCCGAGATCGAATAGCTGCGCATCAGGCCCAGCGCGTCGGCGAGCGTCGCGTCGGGGCCGATGGTGACAGGATTGACCACCATGCCGGATTCGAATTTCTTGACCTGCCGCACCTGCTCGGCCTGTTCGGCCGGCGAGAAATTGCGGTGGATGACGCCAATGCCGCCGGCTTGGGCCATGGCGATGGCGAGCCTGGCCTCGGTGACGGTGTCCATCGCCGCCGAGAGGATCGGCACGTTGAGGTCGATGTCGCCGGCGATGCGGGTGCGGACATCGGTCTCGCCGGGCATGACCTCGGAATGGCCGGGCTGCAGCAGCACGTCGTCAAAGGTCAGCGCCAATGCGCCAGTGGACGTTTCGATGATTTTTGCCATGGCCAGTCCCTTGAATATAAAACGCGGTGGGGGAATACAAAAAAGCGCTGGACCGGAATGGACAGCGCCGACTCGTTTCTTCCCTTTCAGGATTGGCGCTGGCTGGTACCACGTCCAAGCGCCAATGAAAAGCCGATCGTCTCGGTGTTTCGCGTTCTATCCAGAAGACTCCCCCAAGAGAGCATTGAGCAGAACGTGACGCGGCGATGCGAAAGGGCTGACGACAGTTACCCCACCCCATGTGAAGCCATCTTGCAGGTCTTCCGAAAGGAGCATCCGACAACCGGTTTGGGAAGCGGTGGACAGAATGACCGCGTCCCAAATGCTGAAGTGGTGGTCCGTAGCCAGATCAGCCGCCATCATCATTACGTCTTGCACTGTCGCGGCAACTGGAAACGCGTCGCGCCAGCCCAGAAGGGCATCCCGGGCTTCTACAGGCGGTCTTCCGGCCTTGCGGACGAGAACGTTGTACAGCTCACCAAGGACCTGAACAGGAATAACAGCAGCCTCTTGCGGTAGGTTGCGCAGCAGTTCAAGAACAATATCGCGCTTCTCGGCACCGTTGACCCCTTCCGCGCAGGCAAGGACATTGGTGTCGAGCGCAACCTTCATCGCTCGTCCTCGTAGAGCTCGCCACGGGTCCAGCGCCCGACATCCAAAACAGGCTGGCGCTCGAGGCGCGACAACAACGCTACGCGCGAGCGGGAAGCCACACCCTGCTGTCGATCGGCGGGCACTATTCGCGCGACCGGGCGTCCGTGACTGGTCACGACGTAGCTCTGTCCTTCGCGAACACCGCGCAGGATGAGAGAGAACTTGCGGTTGGCATCGGCTGCCGAAACGGCTTCTTCCATGACAAAGTCCATATAGTAGTTATATACACTACAATAATGTGACACATCGCCATTCGCAAGCTATTCTTTGCTGCTTGGCCAGCGCCTGGAGACGGAACGAGAAGACCTTGGCCGTCCCGGCAGTTCTGATTTAGGCACGGCGGCAGGCCAAGCGAACTGCCTGTCTCCCCGCAGTCGCACAAAAGTGACAGCAAATTAATGCGACATCAGAGCCGGCCCATGATAACCGCCCTGCATGTTGGCTTGCCTCCCGGTCAACCGTAAAAGAATCAAGTCGGACGCGTTTTGTGAACCGCACCATCCCGCTCATCCTGGCGGTCGCCCTTTTCATGGAAAACATGGATTCGACCGTCATTGCGACATCGCTGCCGGCGATCGCCGTCGACATCCACACCAGTCCGATCGCGCTCAAGCTGGCGCTGACCGCCTATCTCGTCTCGCTGGCGATCTTTATTCCGATCAGCGGCTGGATGGCAGACCGTTTCGGCGCCAAGAATATCTTTCGTGCCGCGATCGCGGTCTTCATCGTCGGCTCAATAGCCTGTGCGCTCTCCGGTTCGCTGCCAGCTTTTGTGGTCTCCCGCTTTCTGCAAGGCATTGGGGGCGCCATGATGACGCCGGTCGGGCGGCTGGTGCTGGTGCGCGCGACACCGAAAAGCGAACTCGTCGCGGCGATGTCCTGGCTGACCGTTCCGGCGCTGGTCGGGCCGCTGGTCGGACCGCCGGTCGGTGGCTTCATCACCACCTATTTCACCTGGCATTGGATTTTCCTGATCAATGTGCCGATCGGCGTGGTCGGCATCTGGCTGGCAACACGTTTCCTGCCGGAGACCGAACCCGCGCAGACCCCGCCACTTGATTTCATCGGCTTCGTGCTGAGCGGGCTGGCGGCATCCGGGGTGGTGTTTGGCCTGTCGGTGGTCAGCTTGCCCTATCTGCCGCCAATCGTCGGTGTCACCACCGTAACGGTCGGCCTCGTGTCGGGGGCGCTCTATCTGCTGCACGCGCGGCGCGCCAAAAACCCGCTGCTGGCGCTCGAACTGTTCCGCAACCAGGTGTTCCGCTCCTCGGTGCTTGGCGGCGGACTGTTCCGCATCGGCATTGGTGCTGTGCCGTTCCTGCTGCCGCTGATGTTCCAGATCGGTTTTGGGCTGACGCCGTTCCAGTCCGGCATGATCACCTTCGTCTCTGCAATCGGCGCCATCGGCATGAAATTCGTCACCGCGCTGATCTTCCGCGTCGCCGGCTTCCGCCGCGTGCTGGTTGTCGGTTCGCTGGTCGCCGCCGCCTCGATCGCCATCAACGGCCTGTTCACACCCGACACACCTTATCTCTTGATGC
>NZ_RZQY01000395.1:0-5525 GCF_003998575.1 Mesorhizobium sp. M7A.F.Ca.CA.001.10.2.1
GTGTCCGTGGCTGGCGCCGGGACGGTGACCGCTGCGCTTACCTCCGGCGGAACGATATCGGTCGCAGCCGCTGCGTCCGGAGCCATGTCGGCGGGCGCGTTGTCGTCCACCTGTTCGGAGGACTTGGCCGCAGGCGGCACGGCACCGGAAAGGACCAGGCTGCGCAGCGCGCCTAGTTCACGCTCGACAAGGCCGATGCGGCTCTGCTGGCGCGAAATGATGACGAACAAGGCGATGATGGCGACAAGGCCGATCAGGCTTTCAAACATGGCGGTTCCCCCAAACCAGGCCAGTTTTCACTGACATTCGTCTTACTGACATTCAAATGCGGCGGCCAAACGGCCAGAAAATCCAAGCTCGGAAAACTCAATGCGCCGCCAGTCAACGCGCCGCCAGATTGGCGGCCGGAAAGATCGAGCATGTTTCGGTGCCGAAAGCCAGCAGCTTGCCGCCGGCATCCTTCAGCGTCGCTTCCGACACCGCCAACGTGCGGCCCTTGTGAACAACCCTGCCCTCGCACACCACCTCGCCGGTCTTCGGCGTGCTGGGACGCGTCAAATTCACCTTGAACTCCGCCGTGGTATAGGCCTCGCCCTTTTCGAGCAGCGTCTGCACGGCACAGGCCAGCGCCGAATCGAGCAGCGTCGCCGCCCAGCCGCCATGCACGCTGCCCAGCGGATTGAGATGGCGCTCGCTCGGCATGCCACGAAAGACAGCGCGCCCTTCCGAGACTTCGGTGAGAGTGAAATTCAGCTGGAAGGAAATCGGCGGCGCCGGATACTTGCCGTCGACGATGCGCTGCAGCAATTCCAAACCGGTGTATTTCAGGATGTCGGCGTGCGGCATGGTGCCGAGGCCGAGCGGTGAGACCCGGCCAGGATAAAGTTCGACCTCGCTCATGTGATGATTTCTCTGGCTGCGTCTTCGCCAGCTATGGCCTTGCCGCGCGCGTGATGTTTGCGCAAGGCGGCGAGGAAGCCGGTACGAGCGTCCGGCGGCTCGATGCCGCGCGGCTCATAGACGTGGCGGTTGAAGAAGAAGCCGGTGAGCCGGAAGGCGTCGTCGACATCAGCCGCATCGGCGCGCAGGCCGGAGCCGCGCTGCAGGAAGGCCGGCAGAGCCAGCATCTTGTCGCGCCACGGCAAACCGGCTTCGCGCGATACCGCACGTCCCGACTTCGGTGAGACATAGGCCAGGTCCTGTCGCGTGCCGGTGGCGGCGCATTGGCTGAGATCGAGGCCGAAGCCGAGTTCGTCCAGCACCAGAAGCTCGAAGCGCGCCACCAGTTCGCCGGCAACGTCGGCGTCGTCGAGATGGACGATCATCACGGCAAGCGTTTCGTAGAGACCTTCATGCGCGTCGCGCTCGGGCAGCAGGCGCAGATGCGCGGCCATGGTCTGCAATCCGTAGACGGCAAAGGCGCTGTCCATCAACCGGGCCGCGTTCATCTCGATCGCCTCGGCCTGGAACGTGCCGAGGTGCTCGTCAAGGCGCGCTCGCCACAACAGGTCGACACGGTTGCCGGGCTGGAGCACAGGCTGCTGCTTGCGCGAACGGCCGCCACGAACAAGGCCGAGATGACGGCCATGCGCTCGCGTCAACACCTCGAGAATGGCGCTGGTTTCGCCATGCTTGCGGGTGCCGAGAATGATTCCCTCGTCGCGCCATTCCATTTCAGGAGCTTTTCACCGATCGGGTGGCGAAATCAAGGTATGGGCTTGGCCCCCGGGTAACTCTCATGCCAATGCATAAAAAACCGCCCGCAGCGATGTGCTGCGGGCGGGCTGGTGGGGTCAGTCGATCCGTTAGAAATTGCGCTGGAAGCGAACGATGCCGCCGACGCTGCTCTTCTTGTCGGCCTTCGTCCAGTTGTTGAAGTCCAAGTCGTCGAATTTTCCTGCATTGAGGTAATCGACTTCAGTCGTGATCGTAAAGCCGGGCACAATGGTATAGGCCACGTTGGCCGCGACGCCGAGGTTCTTCCAGTCGTCATAGGAGACCTGGGCGTTGAACGAGGTCTTGTCGTTGAACTTGTAGGTGCCGCCGCCCCAGATCGCCCAGTTTCCGCCCCATGGCTTGTATTGGGTACGGCCTGTGCCGAAGTCGTTGATGTTGTCGTTGGTGCCGTAGCCGCCCATGACGAACAGCGTCAGTTCCTTGCTGACGTTGACGTCCAAACGGACCTTGCCGGACACTTCCTCATAATTGCTGTCATAGGCCACGACGCCGGTGATCGCACCCCAGTCGCCCTTGTACTTCAAACCGCCGACGACATGCGGAACATAGCTGTCGATCGTGTTGACGCCGGTGCCTTCTTCGAGCGAGACCACGCCCGTGAAGCCGCTGCCTGCGTCGAAGTAGTAGCTGATGAGATTGGTATCCTTGACACCATACGGGATGAGCGTGTCCTGGATGACGTTGCCGGCATAACCGATGAACTGATCGTATACCGTTTCATCCTTACCGACGCGCAGGCCACCGAGCTGGATCCAGGCGAAATTGAGGCTGGTGGCCTTGTTGCCGGCCTGCCAGCCAGAGCCACTAGTCTCATAGTTGCCGCTGCTGTTGCCGAATTGAAAGCGAGTCTCGGTAAAGGTCTTCAACGTGCCGAGCTCGGTTTCCTGGCCGGTATAAGTCCTCAGCGTGAAACGCATGTTCTTATACCAGGTATCGTTGCTGTCGCCGTCCTCGGTATCCGGAACGTTATTGGCGCCATCCAGCGCGCCGGAATCGCCAGCGCCCATGTCATAGCGCAGATAGCCGCCGATGCGCAGGCAGGTCTCGGTGCCCGGAATGTAGAAGTAACCGGCGCCGTAGACGTCGCAGATCTTGACGTATTCGGCCGGTTCCGGTTCGGCGACGACGACAGCGTCGGCGGCGCGCGCGCCGCTGACCGCGATCAGGGCCGCGGCTGAGCCGAGAAGGAGGCTCTTGATGTTCATTTTCTGACCTCTCCAGTCATAGTTATAAATGGCTTCGGATTTGTGGCTGGCGGCAATGTTTTCCCGCCTCACCCCCACAACGAAAAAGGCTCACACCGCTCGCCCTTTTCAGCGGCGAACATACCCATCGTTCATCTGCCTTCAATGACGATTTCCGGAATAATTACAATTCCACAAACAGATTAATGCCGTGTTGCACAAATAACACTTGATAATCCGACGAGCGGCACAAATGGCACAATGTCATTTATTAAATACATATACGGATACTTTCGCGTCTAACTATACTGATAACGTGTTATATTTCCAAAATGGCAGCATAATACGCAAAATATACCTCAATTCTGTCGAAATTTATTTGATTCTTGCCGCCTCCCCTTCTGTTGCCAGATAACGCCCATCTGCAAATCCCGCTCTGATACCGAGGCGAAAAGCGGGATGACGCTTCCAAGGGTGTCTGCCCCCTCCAAGGCGGTCGAAACTTCCTGGAGTGCCGTCGTGTCGCCGATTGTGACAGCAGCCAGCCGTTGAAAAACGATTCCTCCGTGACGCCCTCTCAGTCGACCTGAACGACGCAGGCGATGCCCTCCCCCCGCCTCGATCAGGCGGGTGGGCACGCATAGGTCCGGGAAAGCATCGCCTCGGCCAGAATGTCCCTGGTCGCGCCATACGGGGCGGATGGATCGGCGACAGGATCAGGATCTGGTGGGCGAGAGCGCCTTGAACGTTTGGCGCCTCACCCCCGCCGCGCGTGATCGGCAAGCACCTCATCGATCACATGACGGGATTTTTCAACCTCGACAGGGTAGACGTCGATCTGTCCAGCTACCGTGATCAGCGCCTTCCAAAGCGTCCAGCCACGACCACGCGCCCACATCGCCTCATCGGCTGGAAGGCCGGCGCGAAACGCCTCCCGGCTTTTGCCTTCAAACAATGTCCAGGCAATCGCCAGATCGCAGGCGGGATCGCCAACGCCGGAGGTTCCGAAGTCGATCACCGCGCCCAACCGGCCTTGCCTGACCAGCAGGTTTCCGCAACTGACGTCGCCGTGGAACCAGACCGGCGCACCGTGCCATGGCGCGGCAAGTGCTGCCTCCCACACCGCGCGGGCTGCGACCGTATCGATCTTGCCGTCGAGGGCTGCAATCGCTTGCCGGGTTTCGCCATCGTAGACGCTGAGTGCTCCGCCGCGAAAGAAGTTGTGTTGTCCCGGCGCCGGTCCGCCAGTGGCATCGATCCTTTGCAAGGCGACCAGGAACGCGGCCAGGTCGGTCGCGAATCGCGGCAAGCTGGCGATACGCTCGCGCTCTGCCGTCTCGCCTTCGATCCAGCGGTAAACGGACCAGTGCCAGGGATAGCTTTCGGCCGGAACTCCCATCGCCAGCGGCACCGGGATCGGCAGCGGCAACAGAGGTGCGAGCCTCGGCAGCCAGCGATGCTCCTTTTCCACCTGCAGGGAATAGGCCGCGGCGCTTGGCAGCCGCACGGTCATCTCGTCGCCGAGATGAAAGGTCCTGTTGTCCCAGCCGCCAAACTCGACGGGCCTGACCGCAAGCTCCTTCCAACGGGGAAACTGCGTGGCGATCAATCGGCTGACAAGCGCTATGTCGATGTTCGGCTTGCTGACCATCGAGCCTAGCGCGGAAACTCGAGCCCCATCTCGCGATAGCGCTCAGGGTCGTCGCCCCAGTTCTCGCGCACCTTGACGAACAGGAACAGGTGCACCTTCTGTTCGAGGATGCCCGCTATCTCCATGCGTGCCGCCTGGCCGATGGCGCGGATTGTCTCGCCCTTGTGGCCAAGAACGATCTTCTTCTGGCTGTCGCGCTCAACATAGATGGTCTGGTCGATGCGCACCGAGCCATCCGGCTTCTCTTCCCATTTCTCGGTCTCGATATGCGAGGAATAGGGCAGTTCCTGATGCAGCCTTAGATACAGCTTCTCGCGCGTGATCTCGGCCGCGAGCTGGCGCATCGGCAGGTCCGAGATCTGGTCTTCCGGATAGTACCAGGGGCCGACCGGCAGAGCCTCGGCCAGATAATCGAGCACGTCCTTGCAGCCGGAACCGGTCAGCGCCGACACCATGAAGGTGCGCTTGAACGGCACCCTTTCGTTCGCTGCCGCCGACAGAGCGAGCAGCGCTTCGTGCTTGACGCGGTCGACCTTATTGAGGATCAGCACCATCGGCTGGCGCACATCCTTCAGCCGTTCGAGGATGGCGTCGGCGTCGCCCCTGATGCCGCGTTCGGCATCGATCAAAAGCAGCACGATGTCGGCGTCCTTGGCCCCGCCCCAGGCGGTGGTCACCGTCGCCGTGTCGAGCCTCCGCTTCGGCTTGAAGATGCCGGGCGTGTCGACAAAAACGATCTGCGCATTGTCATGCGTGGCGACGCCGCGCACGATGGCGCGGGTCGTCTGCACCTTGTGGGTGACGATCGACACCTTGGCGCCCACCAATTGGTTGACCAGCGTCGACTTGCCCGCATTGGGCGCGCCGATCAGCGCGACAAAACCGGAATGCGTGGCGGCGGCTGCGGTCGCCGGCTCTTCGGTAGCGGTCATGCCGCACTCCCTTCACTGGAG
>NZ_RZQY01000396.1:0-5491 GCF_003998575.1 Mesorhizobium sp. M7A.F.Ca.CA.001.10.2.1
TCACCATCTCGAGCGCGGTCTGTTCAGGGGCGGGTCGCTTCAACATGACCCAGTGAATCAAAAACCCCCAGCAAATGCCAGGGGTTTGTCAGCAGTCTGAAAGCCCCGTTTCCGGGGCTTTTCGACTTTCCTCAAGGTCAGTTCTTTCTGGGCAGTTGCGGGACGAGACTGCGCTTGCCGCCGTCCTTGCCCTTGGCTTCGGGCTTCTGCGCCACCAGCTTCTTGGCCGCCGGCTTCTTCGCCACGGCCTTTCTGGGCTTCGGCGTTTCTTCCGGCTCTTCCTTCTTCGGCTTCACCGGCGCCTCGTCGGCGAGCGATTCGAGCTTCAGGCCGGTCTCGCCGGTTTCCTTCTTCTCGACGGTGACGCGCACCGTGCCGCCCTTCTTGAGCTTGCCGAACAGCACCTCGTCGGCCAACGGCTTCTTGATGTGCTCCTGGATCACACGGCCGAGCGGCCGCGCTCCCATGCGCTCATCATAGCCCTTGTCGGCGAGCCAGGCGATCGCATCCGCCGACAGGTCGAAGGTGACGCCACGCTCGGAAAGCTGGGCCTCGAGCTGCATGACGAACTTCTGCACCACCTGATGGATGACCGGCACCGGCAGCGAGCCGAACGGGATGATCGCATCGAGCCGGTTGCGGAACTCCGGCGTGAACAACCGGTTGATCGCCTCGACATCGTCGCCTTCGCGCTTGGTCGAGCCGAAGCCGATCGCCGCGCGCTGCGCATCCGACGCGCCCGCATTGGTGGTCATGATCAGGATCACATTGCGGAAGTCGATCTGCTTGCCGTTATGGTCGGTCAGCTTGCCGTGGTCCATCACCTGCAACAGGATGTTGAACAGGTCCGGATGCGCCTTCTCGACCTCGTCGAGCAACAGCACGCAATGCGGATGCTGGTCGACGCCGTCCGTCAGAAGACCGCCCTGGTCGAAGCCGACATAGCCCGGAGGCGCGCCGATCAGCCGCGAGACGGTGTGGCGTTCCATATATTCCGACATGTCGAAGCGGATCAGCTCGACGCCGAGCGACGCGGCCAACTGCTTGGCAACTTCGGTCTTGCCGACGCCGGTCGGACCCGAGAACAGGTAGGAGCCGATCGGCTTCTCCGGTTCGCGCAGGCCGGCACGCGCCAGCTTGATCGCCGAGGTCAGCGCGGTGATCGCGGTGTCCTGGCCATAGACGACGCGCTTCAGCTCGATATCGAGGCCCTGAAGCACCTTCTCGTCGTCGGCCGAAACCGTCTTCGGCGGGATGCGGGCCATGGTGGCGATCGTCGCCTCGATCTCCTTGATGCCGATGGTCTTCTTGCGCTTGGCTTCCGGCACCAGCATCTGCGAGGCGCCGGTCTCGTCGATCACGTCGATCGCCTTGTCCGGCAGCTTGCGGTCGTTGATGTAACGTGCCGACAGTTCCACCGAGGCCTTGATCGCCTCGTTGGTGAACTTCACCTTGTGGAACTCCTCATAATAGGGCTTGAGGCCCTTCATGATCTCGATGGCGTCCTCGATGGTCGGCTCGTTGACGTCGATCTTCTGGAAGCGCCGCACCAAGGCACGGTCCTTCTCGAAGAACTGCCGGAACTCCTTGTAGGTGGTCGAGCCGATGCAGCGGATCGCACCCGATGACAGCGCCGGCTTCAACAGGTTGGACGCATCCATGGCGCCGCCTGATGTCGCCCCTGCCCCGATGACCGTGTGGATCTCATCGATGAACAGCACGGCACCGGGATAATCCTCGAGCTCCTTGACGACCTGCTTCAGCCGTTCCTCGAAATCACCGCGATAGCGCGTGCCGGCGAGCAGCGTGCCCATGTCGAGCGCGAAGATGGTGGCGTTGTGCAGCACTTCGGGAACGTCGCCCTCGACGATGCGCTTGGCCAGGCCCTCGGCGATCGCAGTCTTGCCGACGCCGGGGTCGCCGACATAGAGCGGGTTGTTCTTGGAGCGGCGGCACAGCACCTGGATGGTGCGGTTGATCTCGGATTCGCGGCCGATCAGCGGGTCGATCTTGCCGGCCTTGGCCTTGTTGTTGAGATTGACGCAATAAGCCGTCAGCGCATCCTGCTGCTGCTTCTTCTTGCCGCCTTCCTCTTGCGGCTCGGCGCCGTTCTGGCCGCCCTGCTCGTCGTCCGCACCGCGCGGCGAGCGTGTCTCTGACGCGCCCGGACGCTTGGCAATGCCGTGCGAGATGTAGTTGACCGCGTCGTAGCGGGTCATCTGCTGTTCCTGCAGGAAATAGGCGGCATGGCTCTCGCGCTCGGCGAAAATGGCGACGAGCACGTTGGCGCCCGATACTTCCTCGCGGCCGGACGACTGCACATGGATCACCGCGCGCTGGATGACGCGCTGGAAACCGGCCGTCGGCTTGGAGTCCTCGTCGTAACCGGTGACGAGGTTGTCGAGCTCGGTGTCGATATAGGTGAGAACCGTATGCTTGAGCTCATCGAGATCGACATTGCAGGCTCGCATGACGGCGGCCGCCTCGGTGTCGTCGATGAGCGCGAGCAGCAGATGTTCTAGGGTTGCATATTCATGGTGCCGCTCATTGGCGAGCGTCAGCGCCTGGTGAAGCGCCTTTTCCAGGCCTTGGGAGAAAGCCGGCATGTTACCTCACTTCTTCTCCATCACGCATTGCAGCGGATGCTGATTCTGTCGGGCGAAATCCATGACCTGGGACACTTTGGTCTCGGCCACCTCGAATGTATAGACCCCGCACTCGCCCACTCCATGATTGTGAACATGAAGCATGATGCGTGTGGCGGCTTCGCGATCCTTCTGGAAAAAACGCTCCAGCACGTGAACCACGAACTCCATCGGAGTGTAGTCGTCGTTGAGGATGAGGACCCGATAAAGGCTGGGCTTCTTGGTCTTGGTTTTGGTGCGCGTGATGACGGCCGTCCCACGGCCGGCCCCATTGCCGTTACCGTCGCCGTCTTGCATTCGCACCACGCGTCTCGTGGCAGTCAAACCTGAAGTCACGTATTCCTGCCTCTTTCGATTCCCCATGCGAGTGCGACATGTAGGTGTTCGATGTACGATTTTAAGCCCTTCTGGTTAGCTGACAATATGGCTAGGTCACCAAACTTGGACGATTTTCGCAATCGTGAAGGGGCGCGAGGCTCTGGAGCGAAAATTGACACGAAAAAGCCCGGCCGCGTTTCCGCGGCCGGGCTTTTTCTCGGGTTCAAAGGCTCAATCTGGGTCACGTCAGGCGAAATCAGTTCGCCCGGGCGAAATTACTTCGCCTTGGCAACGATCGATTCGAATGGCTTGTAAGCTTCCTTGGCGAGTTCGGCATACAGATCGCCGATCTTGGTGGCCTCGGCGACGAACGCCTCATAAGACTGCTTGGCGTAGTCCGACTGGATCTCGATCGCCTTTTCCAGCGACTTGGCTGAAAACAGCTTCTCCACAGTGGCGCTGCCGGTTTCAAAACTCTTCTTGGTGTATTCACCAGCCTCGGTGGCAATCGCCTGCGCGCCCTTGGACAGCGACGCGAAGCTCTTCAATCCGGTGTCGGCGAACTCTTTGCCGTATTTGCTGAAGTCCTCATAGGTCTGGGTCATTTCACGATTCCCTTGACGGTTGAAGCGTCCTTCTTCGGGGCGCCCTTGTGCAATGCAAGATAATATATTGTGCGCCGCACAAAAGTCAAGATTCCGCGGGCTTGCGGGCCCGCCTGCGCAGCCAATGGCTAAAAATCGAATAAAGAGAACCTCAAGCCCGAAGAAAATGGTGAACGCGGCGGTTACCATAAACGGATTGGTAACGCTGCGCCGGTAGCTTGACCGGAAGCGAGGCAGGACCCTTTGCCGCCTCCAACGCAACGAAGAAATCCAAGGGAAGTACCAGTGCGTAAGGCGTTGTTGGGCATCGTTTCCAAATCCACCTCCCCTCTCAAAACGATGATGATCGTCGCCTTGGCGATGACATTCGTTTTTGGCGACGTTGCCTCGTCGCTGGCGGCCAGGCAGGCGGCCATCGTCGTGGATGCCAAGACCGGCAAGGTGCTTTACTCCGCAGATGCCAACGGCAGGCGCTACCCAGCTTCGCTGACCAAGATGATGACGCTGTATCTGACCTTCGAAGCGATGGCGAAGGGCAAGATCAGCAGGAACACGCCAGTGGTGTTTTCCGCCAAGGCCTCCGCCGAGGCGCCGACGAAACTTGGCGTGAAGCCGGGCGGTTCCGTCACGGTCGAGACCGCGATCCTGTCGATCGTCACCAAATCGGCGAACGACTCGGCCACCGCGCTCGGCGAAATGCTCGGCGGCAATGAAACCACTTTTGCCCGCATGATGACCGCCAAGGCGCGTGCGCTGGGCATGAACGGCACCGTATTTAGAAACGCCAATGGCCTGCCCGACCCCGGCCAGTTCACCACCGCGCGCGACATGGCGACGCTCGGCATCGCGCTGCGCGAGCATTTTCCGCAGTATTACGGCTATTTCTCGCAGCGCTCCTTTCTCTACGGACGCAAGCGCATCAACGGCCACAACCGCCTGCTTGGACGTATCAAGGGTGTCGACGGCATCAAGACGGGCTACACCCGCGCCTCCGGCTTCAACCTCGTCTCGTCGGTTTCCGATGGCAATCGCCGCATCGTCGGCGTGGTCATGGGCGGCACCTCGGGCGGCAGCCGTGACAATCAGATGGCCAACCTGATCAACACCTATCTGCCGAGGGCATCGACTCGCGGCGGTGGCGATCTGGTCGCCAAGGCCGGTGGCAATAACCCGATCACCGCCCTCGCCAAGGTTCTTCTGCCCAAGCATGACGCTCCGACACCGGACGACAAGCCTGTCATAGCGCAGGACGATGCCATCGTTGCCGAGGACGCCACGGTCGCCGAAGACGACACCGCGCAGGCCGAGGAAGCAGCTCCCGTCGTCAAGACCAGAAAGGTCAAGACCGTCATCGTTTCAGCCCCCCAGGTCGCGACGGCCCAGGTGGTAGCGGCCTATGCCGAGCCGACGCCGGCGGCTGTCGACCCGGTCAACACCGCGTCGGTGCCGTCGGGCTGGGCCATTCAGGTCGCCTCGTCGCCCAAGCAGTCCGAGGCCCAGGCCTTTCTCGACAAGACCACCAAGCAGGCGCCCAAGGTGCTGGCGGACGCTTCCGGTTTCACTGTCGCCTTCGACAAGGATGGCGTCACCTATTACCGCGCCCGCTTCGGTGGTTTCGGTTCGAAGACCGCCGCCTGGAAGGCCTGTACCGCTTTGAAGAAGAAGAACATCGAGTGCTACGCCGTCCAGCAGTAGGACGGCGTGCAAGCCATCTCCCGGAAAAATTCTGCGTCGAAGGAGACTAGTTGTGATTGGAGAGCAAGACGTCCTTGGCTTCGTTAATCCGCGCCGCCAGGAAAGACGTGCCGCCGACATCGGGGTGCAGGCGCTGCATCAGGCGGCGGTGCGCCTTGCGGACATCCGCCGCGGCGGCCCCCGCTTCAAGACCAAGGACCTTGTAGGCCTCCTCCTTAGTCATGGCGC
>NZ_RZQY01000397.1:0-5474 GCF_003998575.1 Mesorhizobium sp. M7A.F.Ca.CA.001.10.2.1
CTTCGGCTTCCAACAGCTTCAAGCGCGACTACAATGCGGAGGCGGCCGACGGCTCACAGATCCCGCTGCTGTCGGTGTTTCACCGCGACGGCGAGGGCATACGCCATTTCTGGAGTTCGGAACTGGATTTCGCGCCGACGGAGCCGGGCCAGGATCCGCGCAGCCTCGGCACCTGCGAAACGCTGTGGAACCTGATGGATTTCACGCCGGAAGGCCGCCCGAACTGGAACGAGCAGCTGCAATATGGCGAGGCGTGTTGCCACTGAAAGGCAGCTCTGGCCAGCCGCCGCGTTTCAGTTTTCGGAACATGAGTCCCATGGGCTGGCTCGAACGAGGGCATCGGCGAGCGTTCGAGCAAGCCACATATACGGCGGGGCGATCGAGGCGATATGCGCAGGCTTCTTCCTCAAGAGCTGCAACCGGAGTGCCCAAGCGACGTTGGATTGTCCGAGGGACAATTCCAACCGGAGACATGCCATGAAGACGCTTGCCATTCTGACCGCAGCAGCATTGCTTGCCGGCGCGCCGGCCTTTGCCCAGTCGAACACGACCGCCACGACCACGCCGCTCGCTACGACGACGAAGGTCGACACTTCGACCTTCATCAAGACGGTGCCGAGCGCCAATGAGTTCGAGATCGAGTCCAGCAAGCTCGCCGAGCAGAAGGCGACCGATGCCGACGTCAAGGCGTTCGCCAAACAGATGATCGCCGACCACACCAAGGCCGGCGAGGAATTCAAGGCGGCGCTTGCCCAGGGCCAGACAACCTCGGCCACCGCGCCGTCAGGTCCGGCCCTGCAGCCCAAGGAGCAGAAGATGCTCGATGAGCTGAAGGGCGCCAGCGGCGATCAGTTCCAGGCCAAATACATCGAGATGCAGACCAACGCCCACAAGGAAGCCGTCGCGCTGTTCAGCGGCTATGCGCAATCCGGCGACGACCCGGCGATGAAGGAATTCGCCAAGAAAACCCTGCCGACGCTGCAGATGCACGAAAAACATGTGAAGGAACTGGCGGCCGCGCATCAGGGGTGAGGGCGGTTCAAGGCCGACGCTCTACGGCGCCCCCCTCTGTCTGGGGGCGCCGTAGAGCGTTACGGTGGCAAACCAAGCACAATGAGCGGCGCTCAGGTCGACCTGATCTGCTCCACCGCGGTCACCAGCAGCTCTTCCATGGCGGTGCGTATCTGGGCATCCGACTGGGCGATGCCCGCCGCGTCGAAATCGGCGCGCACCTTGCGGAACACGTCGTTGTCGCCGGCCTCTTCGAAGTCGGCGTGCACCACTTCCTTCGCATAGGCGTCGGCGTCCGCACCAGATTTGCCAAGCTTTTCGGCGGCCCAGAGGCCGAGCAGCTTGTTGCGGCGCGCCATGGCCCTGAACTTCGTATCCTCGTCCATCGCAAACTTCTTTTCGAAGCCTTCCTGACGGTCTCTCATGCTGCTCATGGTTTGCCTCGTTCGATGTGAGTCCGATCTTCAGCCCAAGGGAAAAGCGGGCAGGGAAGGCGAGAGTGGCGTGCATGGATGTCTTTAGCAAGGCCGGATCGTTCACGCCGGCGATTGAGCGGGGTGCTTGGCGGTTCCGGTCATTTGGCCGATGTGATTTGACGTTGCCGCGCCGTGTCCTACTCTCGAATGCATGGTGGACGAACCGAGGAGACGAGTGATGCGGTCGCCTTTCAATGGAATTCGCAGCGTCGCGCTGACGGCGGCCGTGATGCTTGCCGCCGGCACCGCGGCCTATGCCCATCATGGCTGGTCGTGGACGCAGGACGGGTTTTTCGAACTCAGGGGCAAGATCACGGCCATCTATATCGGCAATCCGCACGCCACGCTGGATGTCGACGCCGAGGGAGAGGCCTGGCGGGTGGAGATGGCGCCGCCGTCCCGCACCATCGCCGCTGGCTTCACGGAGGAGGTGGCCAAGGTCGGCGACGAGGTGACCGCGATCGGCAACCGCTCGGTCGAGGCGAGCGAAAAGCGCATGAAAGCGGTGCGCGTCATCGTCGGCGGCAAGACATACGATGTCTATCCCGACCGCGTGCCGCCGGCCTAGATGGCGGAGTTCCTCGCCGGCATCGAGCAATTTGCCCTGGCGCGGTGGCTGAAGGGCTCCTTCATTGCCTACCCCATCGTCAACGCGCTCCACATCTTGTCGATCGGCGCGCTGCTGACCAGCGTCCTCCTCATGGACCTCAGGATCTGCGGCGCTTTCCGCTCACTGCCGCACGCCGCGTTCGTCGCGCTGCTGCGCCGCGTTGCTTTAGGCGCGTTCGTCGGTGCGCTCGTCACCGGCTCGCTGCTGTTTTCGGTCAAGGCGAGCACCTATGCGGCGATGCCGGTCTTCCTCGCCAAGATGGCACTCATCCTTCTCGCCGGCGTCAATTTTTTCGCCTTCCTGCGCTTCGCCAGAGGCGGTGACGAGCCGGCCGGCAGCGCCATCCTGGCTGTGCTCTCGATACTGCTGTGGACATCAGTGCTGTTCGCCGGACGGTTCATCGGTTTTCTTTAGCGCCGCATCCACCTTCTCCCCCTGTGGGAGAAGGTGTCGCCGAAGGCGACGGATGAGGGGTGTTCCAGGGAACGCCAACGTCTCACTCCGCTGGACCACCCCTCATCCGTCTCGGCGCTATCGCGCCGATCCACCTTCTCCCACAAGGGGAGAAGGGAAGAACGGCGCTGGCGTTCCGCCAGTGCCGGGATAAGCTTCCTGCAAACAAAGGAGAACTGCCGTGAAAAAAAGAAATCATCGAAGTCCCCGTCATGTCGGACAAGGTGCGGGCGCTTGGCCTGCCCTGCTCGACGGCGGTCAAGGCCAACGGCTTCGTCTTCATCTCGGCGACGCCGCCGGTGGACATGGTGACCGGCGAGATGGTGCGCGGCGACATCGAAACACAGACCGAGGCGTCGCTGAAGGCGCTGAAACATTGCCTGGAAGCGGCCGGAACCTCGCTGGAAAACGTCGTGATGGTGCGCATCTACGCCGTCAATTCCGGCTTCTACAACGCGATTAACCGGGTCTATGCCAGGTATTTTTCGACCAATCCGCCGGCGCGGAGTTTTGTGCCGGTGGCGTCTTGGCCGATGGAGTTTGATATTGAGATCGAGTGTGTGGCTGTGGCGTGAGGGGGGCACGCCGGTTACATTGCTCACGCAAGCGGGAAAGCATTAGGTGTTAGAAAACGGGGGTTGGGATTGCGGAGATTAGCGGCCCTCTCTATGTGTCGACTAAGTCTGCTGCGACGCTGGGTTCGGTCGTCGAGTTCCCCTCTTGCGGCTGGCACGCCTATAGAGCAGGGTGGCCTTAAATGCCACGACTCCAGACCGATAATTGGGCACTAGTGTCTTCAATGAGCAAAAGTTACACAGAGATTATTTCTGACTTTGACACGGCGCAGGCAGCATGCGTGTGTATTATGATGTCGTCAGAAAGCATAGCGGATGGTATTAAGAAGCAAGGTGGCAACTTAAAACTTGTATTTGGAAAAGAAGAATTTACCGTATCTGCCTTTGATCTCCTAAAGTATTCGATTTATTTCAAAGACATCTCTAAGACTTTTTATACTGATAAAGTTTTGCCGGAAGGCTTGGAGTTTGAATTCGACCTCGTAAAGCTCGCAGTTCGGTTTGCTTTTGACGAGGCCGATGTTCTATTTTTTGAGCCAATGGTGCGGCGTCGGGAAATAATATTGAATCAGGCTACCAGATTTAAGATGTCAGAGTCTCAGTTTCGGTTTCTACTGTCGAATTCAAGAGTGTTGCAGAGGATCATATTCGTTTGATGGGCAAAATAGTAGCTATTGAGGGTGTTGATGGAGCAGGAAAATTTACAGTATCAAAGTCGTTAAAAGCCCTGATCGAGGATCGAGGGAAGACTGCTACCATTGTCTCTTTCCCGCGGTATTCTGAAACCATAGCAGGTCAGGCGCTAGGTAATTTCTTGTCGGGGAAAACATATATTCCTGAGGACCCGAAATCGATTGCCACGCTCTATGCGATGGATAGATTTGAGTCGAAATCCCTTATCGAAAGTATTAATTTAAAATCCGATTTTCTGATATTCGACAGGTATATTGCTTCAAATATGGCTTATCAGTCAGCAAAAGTCGACCTCGAATTCCAGGATCAAATGATAGAATGGGTCTTGAACCTAGAATTAAAAGTGTTCGGGCTTCCAGCTCCTAATCTCAACGCCTACCTGCGTATATCACCGAACGCGTCGGCGAAAAACGTCCTAAGAAAACCTAAGAGAGACTATACTGACCTTGATGCCGATAGGCATGAGGCGGATAGCTCCTTACTTACGAGGGTTCCGCTCGTGTATGAAAATCTAATTGCGAAATCGGTTTTAGGGGAGTGGTGCGCTGTTGATGTAGATTTTGACGGCAACCTTAGGAGACCTGAGGAGCTTGCCGCCGAGATTCTGACACAACTGTAATCGTCAGAGATTGGCTATCGACTGATATATCGCATTCGCCCTGTGCTCCTTTTCGAATGAAAGCCCAACGTATTGTACGTCAAGCATTTCGAGCGCCTCTAAGCTATGGTTTTCCATCTTTAAACGGTATGCTGGGTCAGCAACGCGTAGTGAGTCGACCTGAACAGGAATGCCGTGATCGACTGGACAAAAGAAGACTTTGCCATATGTGGAGCACCATTGTTTCAGCGCGGGGAATAGAGCGTCTAAGAATGGGCCCGGCTTTGATGCCTTTTCCATGGTATCTAGAAAATGCGAAAATATGTCTGGAATACCCCTGTCACAGATGGTGATTGCAGCTCCATCCTTACTGGCTTCGATCTCACTACAGATTTGCTGGCAGTATAACCACGATGTAGTCTCAAAATCCTGAGATTTGTTGAGCGCAAATGGTGCTTTTCGGGCGACTTCCTCGACAAGTGACACCTTGTGTCCGTTAGTCTCCAGCAAAGTCTTCGTTGCAAGCACCGTTTCTGTTTTTCCTGCTGAAAAGGCCCCGCATATCAGTATCTTCACTTTTCTATTTTCCCGGTCGCCCGAAATTTGACCAGTGAATGAAGAGTCACCCCTTTGTTTGCTAAAACGAGGCGTGGATCCTTGATCTCCGGCTCAAACACGACAAGAAACTCCGTGGCCTTTAGCTCGAATTTCTTAAGGTCATCGATCAGTTTCATTGCTTTGGCGCCTCCAGTGGTACTGTCATCGACAATAAGGCCCACAGAATTTTTTGGCGGCTGCGCCAATGCGTCGAAATAGGACGAGAACATAGCAGGGTCTATTTCGAATTTTGGCTTCGAGTTGTGCACAACCAAGGGGAGGTTCAGTATTTTAGACATTTCGTAGGCAATGAATGGACTTCCGCTCTTAGGAGCAACTATAAAGGAAAATTCGAAATTCTTGAGTTCTGCGTCGTTATTCAATTTTTCTCGCCAAAAAGTGACGAGGCGTTTAGCGTAGCGCTCAGCAACCTCCGAAGAGGTCGTTGCGCCCATCAGATC
>NZ_RZQY01000398.1:0-5473 GCF_003998575.1 Mesorhizobium sp. M7A.F.Ca.CA.001.10.2.1
ATCGCATAATGTTCGACTTCGGCCAGCTTCTCCCGCAATGCATCGCCGCTGACGCCTTCGGTGCGTAGCCGCACCGCCGCCAGTGACGGCAGTTCGAGCGCCCAATGCAGCGGCTCGAATTCGTCGGGCTGCACCAGCGTGAACTCCAGCGCTGGCGAGATCAGCACGATGCCGCTCGGACTGACGCCGATATCTTCCTGCAATGTCCTGGCGAGCAGCGCCGCGCGGAACCCGCCATAGCTTTCGCCGGCGAGGAACAGCGGCGACCCGGTGCGGCCGTTCTGCGCGAGATAGAGCCGGATGAAGGCGCCAATCGAGCTGGCATCCTGGTTGACGCCCCAGAAATCGCGCGTGTCCTGCCCCGGTGCCTCGCGGCTGTAGCCGGTCCCCACCGGATCGACGAAGACGAGATCCGTCATGTCGAGCCAGCTGTCCGGATTGTCGATCAGTCTTTGCGGTGAGGGCAGGAGTTCGCCATCGGCTCCCGTCGCGATTATCCGTGGACCGAGTGCGCCGAGATGCAGATAGGCGGACGCTGCTCCAGGGCCGCCATTGAACACGAAGGTGATCGGCCGATGCGGGTCTTTGGCCACGCTCGCCAGCGGCTCCAGCGTGTAGGCGACGTAGAAGATCTCCGCCGTGACGTCGCCGTTGCCCGACAGCAGCGACAGGGTCGCTGCCTTTGCCTGGTAATCCAGCTTGCGCCCGGCCAGTGTGATCGAATAGTTGGTGGTCTGCGGCGGCGGCAGCAGGGACAGCACACCGCCCGCAGGTGCCGGCCGCTCCGCCGTTTCAGCCAGGACGGGCTGCGCCAGGACGGCAAGCATCGGCAGGATGAGGAAGATCAGTTTCAGCTTGACCGGCATGATGGCTCCGCGAGAACGACTCCCGCATAGGTATGGCCGAGAGGATCGAAGTCAAAGGAAATGGCTGTCTTGAACCTGCAACGGCTTGCGCTAATGTGAGCCGGAATGCAGTCGAACATCTCTCTCGATCGGTTTGGACACTGGAGCGGTGGTGTCGCCGCCGCGGCCATGGCTGCAACGCCCGAAGAATTGTCCGCTCGCTTCACAGCGGCGGCGAGCGGACTGCTTGGCTCCGACCGCGCCTATGTCGGCTTCTACCGTCGAGACATCACATCCCTGACCATCGACGATGCCGGCCCCGATCGCTGGAACCGCGACTACGATGCACGACTGTATCGCCAGGATCCCTTCTTCCAGAGGTTCGCCAGCACAAGACAGGATTTCCTGTTGCCGCTGTCGGCACTCCGCAATGGCGACTTCCAGCGTACCCCCTACTATCGCGAATTCTTCGGCCCTTCCGACAGTTTCGACGAGATCACCGGCGTGTTCAATCTCGACGGGCTGACCGCTGGCTATGTCACCTTCCTGCGGCGAAACGGGGCACCGGCCTTTGGCGATCAGGATCTGGAGATGGCTTACGCGGCAAGCAGCGCGACAAGGCTCATTCTGCAAAGATTGCTTCATCTGTGCCGCTCCCGGGACAAGGGCGCCGCAATCGGTGACGGACGCTCGCGGCTGAGCAGGCGCGAGGCCGAGGTTGCGCGGCATCTGGTCGAGGGTGGCAACGCCAAGACGATTTCGCGAAGCCTCGCCGTCTCACCCGGCACCGTCCGCAACCACATCAAGCAGATCTACCGCAAGCTCGGCGTGCACTCCCAGGTCGAGCTGCTGGCGGCCTTCCGCGAAGCCGCTTGAGCCTGACGGCTTACGCCGGCGCTATTGCCCCGTCACGATGCGCGTCCACATGCGGTTTTGTGATCGCAGCAGCTTTGGGTCGTTGTTGTCGACCACGAACAGCTTGGCCTTCACGGCATCAGGCGGAAAGACGCCGGGATCGCTGGCTATCGCCTTGTCCATCAGCGGCAGGGATTCCGGTATCGCATTGGCATAGGAGACATAGCTGGAATTGGCCGCGGCGATATCGGGCCGCAGATTGAAGTTGATCCAGGCCTGGGCGTTGTCGGGATGCGGCGCATCTTTCGGCACCACCATCGTATCGAAGTTGATGAGCGTGCCTTCTCTGGGGATGGAATAGGCGATCTCCAGCTTCTTCACGGATTCCGCCGCACGGGTCCTTGCCTGAAGTATGTCGCCCGACCAGCCCAACACCACGCAGATGTCGCCGTTGGCGAGGTCGTTGATGTATTTCGACGAATGGAAATAGCGGATGTAGGGCCGCACCTTGCCCATCAGGTCCTCGACCTTGGCGAGGTCGTCGGGACTGGTCGATCTGGGGTCGATGTGAAGATAGTTCATCGCCATCGGGATGACTTCAGCCGGCGCATCGATCATGGCCACGCCGCAATCGGAGAGCTTCTTGACCACGTCCACGTCGAAGACCATGGCGAAGGAATCCGTCGGCGCGTCCGGCAGCCGCTGCTTCACCGCGGCGACGTTGTAGCCAATGCCGTCGGTGACGGCCATATAGGGCACGGCATGCAGGTTCTGCGGATCGGCGCCCGCGATCAGCGCCAAGGCCTGCGGATCGATCTTCGAATGGTTGGCAAGCTTCGATTTGTCGAGTTCCAGGAACGCCCCCGCCTTCACCTGGTTCTTCAGGAACGGATAGGCTGAGGGGTAGACTACGTCATATCCCGAGCCGCCGGTGAGCAGCTTGGTTTCAAGTACCTCGTTGCCGTCATAGACATCGTAGCGAACCTTGATGCCCGTTTCCTTCTCGAATTTCTCGGCGGTGTCCGGCGCGATGTAGTCGGACCAGTTGTAGACGTTGACGATCTTTTCCTCGTCAGCCGAAGCCGCATTTGCGCAGACGCCGCAGGCAAGCAGGGTTGAGAAGATCAGAGCGCGCATAAATGTCCTCCGTTTTCGCTATCTGTTTTCGGCATGCGTCGTCCCTCAGCGTCGCTGCGGGGCATAGACCGGCAAGGTGATGCAGGCGACATTGCCGCCGCCCAGCAAGATCTCGCGCGAGTTCTCGATGCCGACTATCTTGTGGTCGGGAAACAGCTCGGCCAGCGTCTGCTTGGCCTTCACATCGAGATCGCAGCCGAACTGCGGTACCACCACGACGCTGTTGCCCGGATAGTAGTTGATGTAGCTCGCCGCGATCCGGTTTCCGGCCGGTCGCGCCCAGGTCGAATCCAGCCGGTCCACGCTCTCGCTTTCTTCCGGCGTCATCTCGATCGGCAGGGGATGCGGCAGCCGGTGGATCTCCAGTGCGCGGCCACGCGCATCACGGGCCGAACGCAGCACCTCTTCGGCTTCTCGCACAATCTCATATTGCGGGTCCTCCCGATTGTCGGTCCAGCTCAGCACGACCACGCCGGGACGCACGAAGCAGCAGACGTCATCGACATGGCCGTCGGTTTCGTCGAAGGCAAGGCCACGCGGCAGCCAGATGACGGTGTCGACGCCGAGATAGTCACCAAGCTGGCGTTCCACCTCGGCCTTGCCGAGATGAGCGTTGCGATTTCGGTTGAGCAGGCATTGCTTCGTCGTGATGAGGGTGCCCTGGCCATCGCATTGCAACCCGCCGCCCTCGGCGATCAGCGGTGCGCGGTAGCGATCCATGTTCTCGATTTCGAGCACTTTTTGCGCTGCCAGATCATCGAGGTCCCATGGCGCGTAGAGGCCGCCGTCAAAACCGCCATAGGCGTTGAAGATCCAATCGACGCCACGCACGCCGCCTTGATCGTTGACGACGAAATTGGGACCGCTGTCGCGCAACCAGGAATCGTTGGTGGACATCTCCACGACACGCACATGGCCGGGCAATCGCGCTCGGGCATTCTGCCACTGGCGAGCGGAGGCCGCCACCGTCACTGGCTCGCTTTGCGCGATCGCCGCGGCGACATCCACGAACAGCTTTTGCGCGGGCTTGGCGCCGAGGCGCCAGGTGTCCGGCCGCTCCGGCCAGATCAGCCAGCAGCCTGACTTTGGTTCGAATTCGCCGGGCGCGCGAAACCCATCCTGTTTCGGCCTTGTCGAGAGGGTACGGGGCATCTTGGGACCGCCGGGAAATGGAGTGATGACTTGCCCGGATCAGACGTTTTTGGGACCTTGTCCGTCAATGTCCCATTTGGGATATCGGTGTTGACCGCTGTCTCCTGTTGCGGAACGGCATTGCCTTGCCACGGTGATCGGCGCAAATCTCGACCGGACGGCGTATGCCGGTGACGCAAGCAGTCGACGAAAGGGGAAAAGCGGATGGATGCGACCGAACTGAAGGCCATGCAGGCGCCGCTGAAGCAGGCCTACCGTGACGATGCTTCGCAGGCTCTGATCACGCTTCGCGCCAAGGGCTCGATCGATGACCAGTCGGTTGCCTGCAAGGTGGAGACGGGCAGGGCGCTCGCCATCGCCGGCTTGCATCCGGCAACAGGCGGCTCAGGGCTTGAACTCTGCTCGGGCGACATGCTGCTGGAGGCCTTGGTCGCCTGCGCCGGGGTGACGCTCAAGGCGGTGGCGACGGCGCTCGAGTTCAAGCTCGGCGCCGCCACGGTGGAGGCCGAAGGCGATCTCGATTTTCGCGGCACGCTCGGTGTCGCCAAGGATGCACCGGTCGGCTTTCGCGCCATCCGGCTCAATTTCAACCTCGACACCGCTGAGCCGCAGGAGCGGGTAGACTCGCTGCTGAAGCTGACCGAGCGTTATTGCGTGGTGTTCCAGACCATCAGCCAGAAGCCGGAGCTGACGGTGAGCGCACGCCGCTGATGCTTACTGCGCCGACGGTTCTTCGGCGTCGCCCTCGTCAGTGAAGGGCGAGGCGCTCGGCACGCATTGCACCGACCAGCCGGCCGGTGTCGGCTGCTTCTGATATTCGGTGATGGCGGCGGTGCACTGTTCGCGTTTGTCGAAGGTGCTGGGCAGCACGACCATGCCGCCTTGCGGGCCGGCGATTACCAGATACCAGACCAACGCTGCTGCGGTCGTAGCCATGGGGATTTCCTTGTTCTGCCAGTTGGGCGCTGTTGTGGGAGTCGCTGTGACCCTACCAACTCCATGGAAATGACGAAAGCCTGACCGCCGCACAGCTTCCCGCCGTCACATCACAGCCGCGTGATGTGACGGGGGTTTCCAGCCCGATTTCGAAGCGCAATCGGCTCAGTTGGTGGCAAAACAATAGAACAAGCCATCGCCCCCGGTGCCCTTGAGCGCCTCCTGGCTGCAGCCGCCGCGCGAGGCGTGCGAGGAATTCCAGGATTTGGCCGCTGCCGAATCGTCGAGACCGGCGCGGTCATGATGGCCCATCATCGCGGCGCCTTCCGCCCCGCTCATCGTCCAGTTGCCGCAGGTCTGGTCGGCGATCTTGGTGCCGTCGGGCTTGGAGCCGGTCAGCACGTCGTGGCGGTTGGGCGTGTCGCCGCGGCCGTTGACCGCTTCGCCTTTCTCGTTGAGCGCTGTCTGTTTGGTGATGCCGTTGGCATCGCTGTGCAACGAGGCGACATCGTCGGCGATCTTGACGCCCTTGGCGTTCACCCATGGCC
>NZ_RZQY01000399.1:0-5473 GCF_003998575.1 Mesorhizobium sp. M7A.F.Ca.CA.001.10.2.1
CTTTCCAGGTGTCCTTGCGGTCCTCGACATAGGCAATGATCGCACCGGACATATGCCTGGCCACGCAAACGCCTGAGGAGCAATAGAACGGCGATCCCGGCGGTAGCTCAACGGCGTCCGCGACGTCGAATTGCCCATCGCTCTTGTCGAACACCTCTGGCACGACGATGGTTTCTGATGTCAGGGCGCGTTTCCAGTTGTCGACGGTGAATTCGTTCGGCCGTTCCCGGCTGACGGCAAGCTCGCCGCCACCGATCGGCAACGCCACCAGCCGGGCGTCTTCCGAGATCAGCACATCCGGCGTGCGCGTATCCGAGACGGTCAGCAAGCCTGCCAGCGCGAATGGCAGAGCAGCGAGCCGCAGCCAAGTTGTCGCCATCGTCGCGATGACCAGGGCAATTGTCACCAGCAGGACAGATTGCTGCGAAATCAGCCCAACCCCATCGACAGGCGAACGTTCGGAGATCCAACCCGATATGGCGATCATCACCGTCAGGCCCTTGCCCATCAGGTAGAGGGCCGGCCAATCCAATCCGAAAGGCATCAGCAGCGCGCTTGCGACAGCCAGGAACATGACGACGGTGACGATCGGCATAACCGCCAGATTGGCGAACAGGCTGAGCGGCGACACACGCTGAAAATGCCAGATGGCAAACAGCGTCGTGGCGCTGCCGGCGATGATGGAGGTCATGGCAAGGCCGGTTGCCGCGAGCACGAACTTTCGCGTCAGGAAACCGGGCATGGATCGCTTTGGGGGCGGCGGTCTTGCTTTTCCCGCGCGGTGATCGGCCCAGCCGGCATAGGCGCCGACCAGAGCCGCGGTCGCGGCGAACGACATCTGAAAACTCGGGCCGACCACCTCATGCGGCGACACCACGATGACGGCGATCGCCGAGATCGCCAGATTGCGCATGGTGAGTGCTGCTCGATCGAACAGCACGGCAATCAGCATCACCGCCAGCATGATGAAGCTGCGCTCGGCGGCAACGACGACTCCAGAGATGATGAGATAGGCCGCGATCGAGAACAGTGCGGCGAAGGCGGCATACTTCTTGACCGGGCGACGCGCGGAAAAGTCGGGAAACAAGGCGAAGGCGCCGCGCAGCAAGCCCATGATGGTGCCTGCGACCAGCGCCATGTGCAGTCCCGAAATCGAGATGATGTGGTAGATGCCGGTACGTCGCATCGCCTCATTGATGTCATCGGGAATGCCGGCGCGCACGCCGACGATCAGCGCCGCGGCGATCTCGCCTTCGGCGCCGCCGACGCTCGCCCTGATATGGTCGGCGATGGCCTCGCGGGCATTTTCCACGCTAGAGGAAATTCGGGCCGGCAGCGGCATGTCGCCACCGTCGCTGACGACAAGCTTGGGGTTGCCGAGAAAGAACCCGCTGCCGCCGATGCCGGCAAAATAGCTGTCGAAGGAGAAATCATAGCTGTCCGGCCGCACCGGCCCAGTCGGCGGCAAAAGCTTGGCATATCCAGTGATGAGGGAGCCTGCGGTCACGTCAGCCGGGATCTTGCGTGCCGAAAGCCGCACCCGTTCCGGCGCATAGCGCAGTTTCGGTCTTGCGGTCGACGTCACGTCGATGGTCAGCCGGATACGGCCAGTTTCCATCCGGTCGAGCGAGACGACGCGGCCGGTCACCTGCGTCGAGATTTCCGAGCCCAACATTTGTGTGCCCGCACGCCACGTCTCGACCTTGGCAGCAAGCAGTCCTAGGGCGCACAAAAGCGCCGCCATGAAACACAGATGGGTCTTTGGCCATGAGCGCGAGACCAGCGCACAGATCCCCGTCAAGATGACAACCGCGACAGGTCTCGCAAAGTCGGGTTCAGCCGTCAGCGAAAAATAGCCGATCGCTCCGATCGCCAGGCAGACCGGCACCAGCAGGAAGGCCACGCCCCGGTCGAGTTCCAGGCTCGCCGCCGTGTTCACGCTGTGGCGCAGGCGAGGCAGTGATGTCAGGCTGATTTGCCGGCGCACGCGAACGATCCTGCCGGTTTCGGCAACAGGAACAGAGGCGGCGACATCCGCTTGCAAGGGCGCCTTGCCGGGATCCGGCACAAGGGGCGATGGCGGCGGCAATGGGGCTGGCCGAGGCGCAAACAGGGACCGTTCGCTGACGCCGATGGCAGCGTCCTCGCCCTGATCCGAGCCCCAGCCTCGTCCAGCCATCGGGTCTGCCCCTTGCGCCCTCGACACCCTATGCTACATGAACGCCGGGCGCGCGAAAGCCCGCGCAACCGCACCCCGCTTCAGATGGTTTCCGAGAGTTCCATGTCCGACAAGGTCGTCACCCGTTTTGCCCCTTCGCCCACCGGCTATCTGCACATAGGCGGCGCGCGCACGGCGCTGTTCAACTGGCTGTATGCGAAGCACACTGGCGGCACGATGCTGCTGCGCATCGAGGACACCGACCGCGAACGCTCCAATGAAGCCGCGACGGCTGCCATCCTCGACGGGCTTTCCTGGCTTGGCCTGAGCTGGGACGGCGAGCCGGTGTCGCAGTTCGAGCGTGCTCCGCGCCACCGCGAGGTGGCTGAGGAGCTCGTGCGCATGGGCAAGGCCTATTATTGCTATGCCACGCCGGCCGAACTGGAGGCCATGCGCGAGGCCGCCAGAGCCAAGGGGCTGCCGCCCCGCTATGACGGCCGCTGGCGCGACCGCGACCCCTCTGAGGCGCCCGCAGGCGTCAAGGGCGCCATTCGTATCAAGGCGCCGACCGACGGCGAGACCATCGTCCATGACCGTGTCCAGGGCGAGGTGCGCTTTCCCAACAAGGATCTCGATGACTTCATCATCCTGCGTTCTGACGGCAATCCCACTTACATGCATGCCGTCGTCGTCGATGATCATGATATGGGAGTCACCCATATCATTCGCGGCGACGATCATCTGACCAACGCCGCTCGCCAGACCGTGATCTACAACGCCATGGGCTGGAACGTGCCGTCCATGTCGCATATCCCGCTGATCCACGGCGCCGATGGCGCCAAGCTGTCGAAGCGGCACGGCGCGCTTGGCGTCGAGGCCTATCGCGCCATGGGCTACCTGCCGGAGGCGCTGCTCAATTACCTGGCGCGCCTTGGCTGGAGCCATGGCGACGACGAGATCATGTCGATCAAGGATATGATCTCGTGGTTCGACATCGGCGATGTCAACAAGGGCGCGGCGCGCTTCGACTTCGCCAAGCTGGAGGCGATCAACGGCGCGCATATGCGCCGCATGAGCGATGCCCGACTGTTCGACATCTTCATCGCTACCCTGCCCTATCTCGAAGGTGGCCCGGCGATCGCCGCGCGCCTGAACGACAGCACCAAGGCGCAGTTGCTGGCAGCGCTTCCGGGCTTGAAGGACCGCGCCAAGACGCTGGTCGAGCTCGTCGATGGCGCGGCCTTCCTGTTCGCCACGCGCCCCCTGCCGATCGACGACAAGGCGGCCCTTCTGCTTACCGACGATGCCCGCAAGATCCTGCGCAGTGCTCACGAAGCTTTGAACGGGCTTGCGAGTGACTGGACAGCCGCCTCGGCGGAGGCGGCGATACGCGAGGTGGCAGCGGCCGGCAGTCACAAGCTCGGCGCGGTGGCCCAGCCTTTGCGCGCTGCGTTGACCGGCAAAAGCACCTCGCCGGGCGTGTTCGATGTGCTCGCCGTGCTCGGCCGCGAGGAAAGCCTGGCGCGCATCTCAGATCAAATCGATTAGGAGCAAACTGGCCCAAGAAGATTGGCATTGAAAGGCGGGTTTCGCAGTGCAACATTAGGCCTTGGCCCAATCTGGCACGCACCTCCTGAAATGCGGTGGCGAATACGCGCATTGCGGTGATTTTCGACGTGTCGCTCTGCAGAATTTTGCCTTTGCCGGCATGAGGAAACAAGAAGGAGTTTGCAATGACCGAAGCTGCGAAAAAAATGGATTTGGGCGGCAAGACCCAGGAGGCCACGGCAACGCTTGCATTCGCCGGCAAGACCCATGAATTCAAGGTGCGAAGTGGTTCGGTCGGGCCTGATGTCATCGACATCGCCTCGCTCTACTCAACCACCGGCGCCTTCACTTACGATCCGGGCTTCACCTCGACGGCAAGCTGCGAGTCGGAAATCACCTTCATCGACGGCGATGCCGGCATCCTGCTGCACCGCGGCTATCCGATCGACCAACTGGCCGAACACGGCGACTTCCTCGAGGTCTGCTATCTCCTGCTTTACGGCGAACTGCCGACCAAGGCGCAGAAGGACGACTTCGACTATCGTGTGACGCGCCACACCATGGTGCATGAGCAGATGTCGCGCTTTTTCACCGGCTTCCGCCGCGACGCGCACCCGATGGCGGTGATGTGCGGCGTGGTCGGCGCGCTGTCGGCCTTCTACCACGACTCCACCGACATCTCCGACCCCTACCAGCGCATGGTTGCCTCCATGCGGCTGATCGCCAAGATGCCAACGATCGCGGCGATGGCCTACAAATACCACATCGGCCAGCCCTTCATTTACCCGAAGAACGAACTGAACTTCGCCGCCAACTTCCTGCACATGTGCTTTGCCGTGCCGTGCGAGGAATACAAGATCAACCCGGTGCTGGCGCGCGCCATGGAGCGCATCTTCATTCTGCACGCCGACCACGAGCAGAACGCCTCGACCTCGACCGTTCGTCTCGCCGGCTCGTCGGGCGCCAACCCGTTCGCGTGCATCGCCGCCGGCATCGCTTGCCTGTGGGGCCCAGCGCATGGCGGCGCCAATGAAGCGGCGCTCAACATGCTTGGCGAGATCGGCCATGTCGATCACATCCCCGAATTCATCGCTCGCGCCAAGGACAAGAACGACCCGTTCCGCTTGATGGGCTTTGGCCACCGCGTCTACAAGAACTACGATCCGCGCGCCAAGATCATGCAGAAGACGGCGCATGAGGTTCTGGGCGAGCTCGGCATCAAGGACGATCCGCTGCTCGACATCGCCATGGAACTGGAAAAGATCGCGCTGACCGATCCCTATTTCATCGAGAAGAAGCTCTACCCGAATGTCGACTTCTATTCCGGCATTACGCTGAAGGCGCTGGGTTTCCCCACCACCATGTTCACCGTGCTGTTCGCGGTCGCCCGCACCGTCGGCTGGATCGCACAGTGGAAAGAGATGATCGAGGATCCGCGCCAGAAGATCGGCCGCCCGCGCCAGCTCTATACCGGCGCACCCGAGCGTGACTACGTGCCGATCGCCAAGCGGTGAATTGGGAGTAGGGATTGGGCAGTAGGCAGTAGGGACGGTGAACTTCCCTACTGACTATTCCCTCTCTTGACATACCGCATCACCACCTGCGCGGCGATCTCGCCGGACGGTCTATCCGTCGCCATGCGCCGCGTGATCTCTGCAAATCCATTCTTCTGCCAGGCGCGCATGCCGCTGTCGGCGAACAGGGCTTCCAATTGCCGGGCCAGATTGTTCGGCTTGATGTAGCCGTCGTAGAATTCCGGAATAAGCG
>NZ_RZQY01000039.1:0-18949 GCF_003998575.1 Mesorhizobium sp. M7A.F.Ca.CA.001.10.2.1
GATTTATCCGCCCGCAGCCTTCGCGCAATGACAACGAATGAAGCAATGCTGGCGCTTGCTGTCATCGGGGCGAACCTCACTGCTGGACGGCGCTGATTGGGGCCACAGCAACGAAATTGCGCGCTGTTCACGGGGTCGATCTGCCCGACCGGGTAGCCCATCAAGCCGGCCCCTAAGGTTGGTTATTTGGACTTTATAACACCATCTAGAATTCAGGAAAACGCAATGAGCCTCTCTCGTTCCCAGCTAGATTCGATGTTCCGCTTAGAACTTCGTGGCGAAATAGCGGGGCACTACAAACTGGGACCCGTGGAATCGTCGTATGTGAGAATGCGCGACGGCGTCAGGCTGGCGTTGGATGTCGTGCGTCCAATGGGTGACAGCACCGAAACCAAGCGCAATACCATTTTAGTAATGACACGCTATTGGCGCGGGAAGAAGGGCAGCTTGTCTAATTGCTACGCTGAAATGTTCGTCCAGCACGGTTACGCCGTGGTTGTTGGAGATGTTCGGGGCACGGGTGCGTCTTTCGGGGTATGGCCCGGCTACCGCTCTCGCTCTGAGATCTTGGACAACAGCGAAGTGCTCGACTGGATAGTCGCGCAGCCATGGTCTACTGGCCAGGTGGTTGGCTATGGCGTGTCATACACTGCCAACTCCGCAGACTGGATGGCTGAGCAAAACCACCCCGCAGTGAAGGGGATCGTGCCGCGCTTCGCCGATTATAGTGTTTATGAAGATCTTTCCTTTCCCGGCGGAGTTCCTAACCAAGTGATGGATCTTTGGGACAGTGGCGTAAAAAGCCTCGACCGCAATGAGTCGATCCGGGATGATGGAAGCCCGTCTCAACTGGGCGTACGACCCGTGGGACCCGGAGGGGAGGCTGACCTTGTCGCCGCCCTACGCGACCATGAGCGGGCGCCCACTGATTGGGTGAAAGCTCATGAGCTCACTTTCAAAGACGAACGTCCGACATTATGGGACGGAGCAACCATACTTGACTGGACGCCAGAGATGGCGGCGGAGCGGATATCTAAGTCCGGCATTCCTACCCAGAATTGGGCGAGCTGGTTTGATTCTGGCTCCGCGCAAGGGGCCGTGCGCCGCTTCTTGTTGCAATCAAATCCGATGAACGTGATAATCGGTCCCTGGAACCACGGTGGAGCGATACCTTATGATCCGCTTCGGCCCGCCGATGAGGAAATCCTACCAACGTTTGCGACCCAGCAGGCCAATGATATCCGGTTCGCTGAAGCTTGTTTCAACGGCGAAGCCGCGCGCGTGGGAGGTAAGGTAGTTCACTACTACACGGTGGGCGAGGGTGCTTGGAAATCGACCACGTCCTGGCCGCCCGAAGCCAGGCGCAGACGGTGGTACATGTCCAGTGGTTCGCGGCTGGACTCATCGCCCGACGCCGCAGGTTTTGACTTCCTGCAGGTCGACCGAGATCTTGGCGACGTTCTAACAAACCGGTGGGACACCAACGGCGGCAGTGGGGGTAAAGTAGATTATGGAGATCGGCGTCAGTTCGACGAGGCTCGGCTTACCTATACCAGCGAACCATTGGCAAATGACCTCGAAATCACCGGGCATCCATTTGTTGAGCTCAATATCAGCTCTACGCGCGAAGATGGCAATTTCTTTGTTTACCTTGAGGCCGTGCAACCAGATGGGGTATCCCGGTATCTGACGGAAGGGCAGCTGCGGGTCCTGCACCGGAAGGTGTGGACCAACTCTCCGTTCGACGTTCTTGGTCCACAGCACAGCTTTCTTGAACGCGACGCCGAGCCTCTTACGCCGGGCGAAATTGCCACCTTGACGTTCACGTTGCACCCGATTTCCGCCCGCCTTTCGGTAGGTTATCGCTTGAGGGTAGTCCTCGCCGGAAGTGACAAGACTTCGTTCGCCAATGTGCCCGCGGACGGCGAGCCGCCATTGCTGAAGTTTTATCGCGGTCCCGGGGGCTGCTTCATCGACCTTCCGATCGTCGAGAAGTAATGCCAGTTGAGGTGCCTGCGATGGCGAACGAATATATCGTTCGGTAATCGGCATTGTTGTGGCGCGCTTTGGACGCCATCGTGGGGGAACTCTGTGCGGGGCTACTGTTCTCGCAATTGCCAACCAGCACCTTGCGGGCACGTCAATGGCAGCGTCAAGGCGACTGATCCGCCTTTCAGGCATGGGCCATCTCAAAACGCGATGGGACCGTCCCCGACTTTATATTGGCGGGTCCGGCGACAAGTGGCCCATAATCGATGCAACGCATGTCAGCATACCCCTTCATTAGTGTAATTGGAACATTCGAGCGAACGAAGTGCAGATCAAAGACGTCCTACTCGCATCTGGCAACGGCGCGTTCTTTTATGACGATCAGTCTGCCATTAGGTCCGGAGCGATCCAGGACGGCTTTATTTATCTTGGCGAACCGGTGACGCCTGGATTTACGTCCATTCGCGTTCCGGCGTCGTCGCTCAGCGTCGGACTTGTACTAGCGGACGACAGCGTCGTTTGGGGTGACATGATGGGCGTGCAGTACTCTGGTGCTGGCGGGCGGGATCCTTTGTTTGATTCTGTCCAAATTTCGGAATTGACGTCGCGGGTTGTGGTGCCGCGACTGTTGGATGTCGATGCGTCTCGTTACCTTGATGCCTGTGCGACGGTTTTAGAGGACTACGACCACAAGCAGTTACCTCTTGCGATCGAGTACGGCGTCAGCCAGGCGCTCCTACGCGCTGCGGCCCACCTTCACCGCACCACCATGGCGGAAATTCTGTGCAAAGAATTTGACCTAGCGCTGCCGACGTTCAGCGTTCCGATTTATTGTCAAAGTGGAGATGCGCGCGAAATCAACGTTGATAAGATGATTCTGAGGGCGGTGGACGTGCTCCCCCACGGTCTGATCAACTCGCGACAAAAATTCGGGACTGGCGGTCAGACCTTCATGGAGTTCGTGAGGTGGGTCGCGAGGCGTACGCGCGAGATTGGCCGCCCCGGGTATCATCCCGTGCTGCATTTCGATGTTTATGGCTGGATCGGCCAAGAAATTGGCATGGAGCCACAAGAGATTGCTGACTTTATCTGCAGGGTTGCCGAGAGTGTTCCGGCTTTCATTCTCAATGTCGAGTCCCCGGCGGATTTTGGTTCGACCCAAGCTCAAATCGAGAACTACGCCAAGATCGTATCGATCTTGGACAGTCGGGGCTCCAGCGCCCGTATAGTTGTGGATGAACGATGCAATACGCTAGAGGATATTCGGCTCTTTGCCGAAGCGAAGGCCACGCACCTCGTTCAAATCAAGACGCCAGACGTGGGCTCAATTGCCGATACAGCGCGAGCAGTTCTGCTGTGTAAGGCGAACAAAGTAGGGGCGTATGTCGGGGGAAGTTGTACCGAGACGGATCTCTCGGCCCAGGCTACAGTCCACGTTTCGCTAGCGACCCAGGCCGACATGATGCTCGCAAAGCCCGGCATGGGTGTAGACGAGGCATTCTCCATTGTTGGGAACGAACAAAATCGGCTTCTGGCGACGCTGAACCGTCGTCGGACTCAAAACGAGCTCGTAAGATGAAAAAAGCGGTGTCGCATGCAGAACTCTCTTGAGAGGATCACTGTCGTAGCCGTGGAGCAGGCCGTGGCTGCGCCTTATGCGTCCTCTCGTCTTGCGGATGCCGGCGCGCGTGTCATCAAGATCGAAAGGCCCGAAGGAGACTTTGCCCGAAACTACGACAAGTTGGTGCGTGGGCAGAGCGCTTACTTTGTTTGGCTCAACCGGGGCAAGGAGTCGGTCTGTCTCGACTTGAGGTTGGAGGAGGACCGGGCCGTGCTCGACATCCTTATTGCCGGCGCCGACGTCTTTATCCAGAACCTGAAGCCGGGAAGCATCGAAAAATTGGGATTCGGGTCTGCTGATCTGCGTCGACAATATCCGCGCCTGATCACTTGCGACATCTCTGGGTTCGGGGACAGAGGGCCATATTCCCACTTGAAGGCTTATGATCTTATCGTCCAGGCTGAAACTGGTCTATGCGCAATTACCGGCAACAATCAAGGTCCCGCCCGTGTTGGAGTCTCGGTCTGTGACATCTCGGCGGGCATGACAGCGCACAGTGCCATTCTTCAGGCACTCTATCACCGCGAGGTCACCGGCGAGGGGACCAGTATTCAGGTATCGCTGTTCGATGCCGTCGCCGACTGGATGAACGTGCCGGTTCTGCAAAACGACTATAGTGGGTACCGCACCGTACGCGCAGGCGTGAAGCACCCGTCGCTGGCGCCGTATGGCGCGTATCGTTGTGCCGATGGCAAAGATGTCGTCTTTTCGGTTCAGAACGACCGCGAATGGGTAAATTTTTGCGAGAAGTTCCTGAAGCAGCCGGAGCTTACATGTGCACCTGGTTTCGCCGATAACATGGAGCGCCTCGATCACCGTGTGCAACTTGATGACATTATTGAACGCCGGTTTTCCCAACTATCCTGTAACGAAGCAATGCAGGAACTTGAGGTGGCCGGCCTAGCATATGGCCGGCTGCGCGAAGTGGCGGATGTTTCAAAACATCCCCATGTTCGCAGAGTTGAGGTTGAGACACCCGATGGAACGATCGAGACGATCGCGCCGGCGGCGATTTTCAACTTGGAGCGGCCATCACTGCGTCCAGTTCCAGCCCTTGGCGCCCATACCCATGCTGTCCGCGAGGAGGTTCTGAGGCGTTTGCGCGGGACGGCCGCCTCGGCATGAGCGGGTATGTCCGCAAGAGGGGTGCGGTTTTTGTTCTAAAGAGCCTACGTGCCTCGGATCATCTTTCACTGGCACCGCCTGGCTATAATCGACCGCGAAGCCTCTTTATGATAAAGGACACCTTTGTGGCCGTTGACGGCGCAATGTCTTTACCACGCTGGAGATCCCTGCTCTTCGTACCCGCTCACGTTCCGCGCTTTGTGGAGAGGGCGCATGAGCGGGGTGCAGATGGCGTCATTGTCGACCTGGAGGATTCTGTTCCCCAGGATAAAAAGAGAGAGGCGCGGCGGCAGCTTTGTGCGTCTGTGGCTAAGGTGGGCCGCAAGGGCGCGTCTGTTTTGGTCCGCGTGAATCGTAGTTTGCGCGCCTTGGCGGCAGATCTTGATGCAGCCGTCGTGGCAGGTGTTGATGCACTTGTTCTTTCAAAGACGGATTCGCCAGAGTGGGTGTCCGAAATTGCGGACGCGGTCTCAGAACTTGAACGAGAAAGAAATCTTCCGTTAGGACGTATCCGGTTTCTTGCCCAAATCGAGACCCCAGGTGCCTTGCAAAAGCTATCGGCCATTGCCTCGTCCCATCCCCGGATGGTCGCAATGGCCCTTGGCCCTGAAGACTTCAGTGCCGCTGTTGGCGGCGCGCCAGAACTTGATCTTCTCTTGACGCCAAACCTTTCTGTTCTTTTTGCCGCCCGTGCGGCCGGGTTGCTCCCGCTGGGCTTCATAGGAAGCATTGGCGCGTTCTCTGACACTCACAAACTTCGTGAGGCTGCGGAGCGTGCACGGCGGCTCGGCTTTGCTGGAGCTTTGGCGATCCATCCAAACCAGGTTGCCATCTTCAATGACGCTTTTTCGCCAAGCCCACAGGAACTCGAATGGGCCCGTCGTGTCCTCGCGGCGGAGAAAGATGCGACGGCGCAGGGCATAGGCGCATTTGCCCTGGACGGAAGGATGGTCGATCCACCTGTTATCCAAAGGGCCCGGGATATCATCGCCACGGATCCGGGCGCCGGGTTGGGCGTCTGAGGCCTCAGCGGTTGGTTACCAAACTGGAGCGACCCTACGCTAGGCGTTATGCAACTCGGCACAATTATTGCTGTCGCGCCATCGCATTTCGAGATAGATTACATCATTGCAGTCCGCCCTCGGAAGAGTACCCGTGGAAATCAGGCAGTTAAGATACTTCGTTGGCGTGGTCGAAGCAGGCAGTTTCACGAAGGCCGCTGGCTTTCTGAATGTCGCCCAGAGTGCGCTGAGCCTGCATGTGCGTCAACTGGAGGAAGGCTTCGGCACTCAGCTGCTGATACGCGACAGGACCGGTGTGAGCGTGACGGCGTCAGGAGCCAAACTGCTCGATCGCGCTCGGGCGATTCTTAAAGAAATTCGACTTACCGAGGTGGAATTGACCAACACAGCCGCTTCCCCTGCAGGGGAGGTGACTATTGGCATTCCGTCTGGAGCTGCTCGCGTCCTGAGCGGTCCGCTGCTTGAGACGGTAAGACACGAACTGCCCAAGGTGTCCCTCAAGATGGTCGAGGGTATGACGGGACCGCTAGAGGAATGGATGGCGGCTGGACGCTTCAATCTGGCGGTTCTGTACCGCACAGCAGACAGTGTGGGGCGAATGACTGTGCTAGCGCGCGAAGATCTTTGTCTGGTGGTTCCGTCCGGCGAGCCACCGTTTGAAGATGCGATAGCTCTGGCCGACCTGCATGCATTCCCCCTGGCGGTTCCCATGCGCAACAACAATGTCAGGCGTTCGGTGGCTGATGTCGTCGCGCAACACGGTTGCGCGCTGGACGTCAGGTTTGAAGTGGACTCCCTCTCAACGATCATCAACATGGTCGTAGAGGGAAAAGCGCATTCTATTCTCGCCCCGTCTGCGGTTCAGAAAGAAGCCTCCCAAGGGCTGGTCCGGACGGTCAAGATAGTCGATCCGGTGATTACCCGCTCCGTGGTGCTCGCTGTAAATCCCAAAGATGAGCGTTCTGCGGCCGTTTCTGCGGTCCGCAAGCTCATTCCGAAGGTCGCCAGAGAATTGATTGAGAGCCGGGGCTGGGTAGCATCGGCTCCTGACGCGACCTGAGAACCATCGATCTGTAAACAACGGCATGACTTCCTTGCTGTCGAAACAGATCGATCTGGATTCCAGATGGATTTAGGCACTAATCGATATTTGACCCGCTGCGACCATCGCGATGAAACTGGCTCAAGCGAGCTCAGCGGCTTCGAAAATTGAAACGGCGCTCGCATGGCCAGAATCACAAGTGGAGCCCGCGATGTCCCACGCCAGGAGCTACGAGCTCTTCATTAATGGCAAATGGCGAGCCGGTGGTAGCCGAGCCACTTTGCCGGTGATCAACCCGGCGACGGAGAAGGTATTTGCCTCAGTGGCCTCGGCTACGGTTTCAGACTTGGATGAAGCTCTTACTTCGGCAGAACGCAGCCGCAAGGCGTGGTCCTCACGACCCGCCAAAGAGCGTGGCGAGATCCTCGTCTCTGCCGCCAGCATTCTGGCTGAGAAAGCTGGCGCGGCAGCCAGGGACCTGTCGTCCGAACAGGGAAAGACGATTGCCGAAGCAACAGGAGAGTACGCGCGCGCAGTCGAAACGCTGGAATGGAATGGCCGGCATGCCGATGAGTTGTCGACCCCGATTCCGTTGGGTCCGAACAGGATGATCGTCCCGGAGGCCCTCGGTGTCGTCGCTGCCTTTACGCCGTGGAACTATCCAGCCGTTCTCATCGCCCGCAAGCTCGCCCCCGCGCTGGCGGCAGGCTGCCCGGTGATCCTCAAAGGGGCCGAAGAGACGCCAAGCGTGGCTGTCCATATCGTGGAATCTTTGCGTCAAGCAGGGATACCGGAAGGCGTGGTCAACCTGGTGTTCGGTGTTCCTGTGCATATATCACGGCATCTGCTCAGTTCGCCAATTGTCAAAGTCTTGACGTTCACGGGGTCGACCGCTGTTGGGAAACAGCTGGCCACACTGGCCGCGAATAATCTGCAGCGCTGCATCCTTGAGCTCGGTGGACATTCCCCGGTTATTGTGTGCGAAGATGCCGACCTGGCAACGGCGATACCGGCTATTTCGGAATACAAATTCGAGTGCGCGGGCCAGAGTTGCAATGCGCCCAGCAGGATTCTTGTCGCCCGATCCCGCTATGAGGAATTCCTGTTCCGGATGACGCAGGCGGTCCGAAAAATCAGGATCGGTCCACCGGATGACCCTGCAACGCAGATGGGTCCCATGGCAAACGCGCGGCGAATCGAGGCCATGCAACGCCTGACCAAAGATGCGGTAGAGGGCGGCGCCCAAATCGAGACCGGTGGCACCCCCCTTGACCGACCGGGGTTTTACTGGCCGCCAACCATCCTGACTGGCGTACCGAAGGAAGCGAGAGTGCTTCATGAAGAGCCGTTCGGACCAATTCTCACCGTGGCTCCTTTCGATACGATCGAAGAGGCGATCGATGAAGCCAACGCCACGGAGTACGGTCTGGCCGCCTACTTGTTTACTGGCGCGGCCGATACGCAACAGAGGCTTGTGGGCGGTCTTTCTGCGGGCGCTGTTAGTGTGAATTACCTGAAAGGGGTTTCCGCTGATGCCCCTTATGGAGGAGTCAAGCAAAGCGGCTATGGATATGAAGGCGGCGAGCAGGGGGTGCGAAGCTTCCAGATTCTGAAAATGGTCAATGGCCTCGGTTCAATTGGATAAAATCCGGTGGGAAACAGAACACGGACCATGGCCGGTAGCGACATCACAAGGAGCGTCGCCGACGCCCTTCAGTACATCTCGTACTATCATCCTCCAGATTATATCCGGTCTCTTTCTCACGCATACACGCGAGAACAGAGCCCGTCGGCGAAGAATGCCATAGGTCAGATTCTGCTGAACTCCCGCATGGCGGCCTTTGGGCGGCGCCCGATTTGTCAGGACACCGGACTTGTGGTTGTCTTCGCAAAGGTCGGCATGGATGCCCGCATTAAGTCAACGGCCAGTTTCGCTGATCTTGTGAATGAGGGCGTACGTCAAGCCTATCTCGATCCGGACAATCCCCTTCGGGCATCGATCGTTGCGGATCCCCTCGCTAGACGGGTCAACACCCGAGACAACACGCCGGCAGTTGTCCATGTCGACCTGGTGCAAGGTAACCAGATTGAGATCACCATCGCCGCGAAAGGCGGCGGGTCGGAGAACAAGGCACGTTTTACCACCCTCAATCCCACCGCCTCCGTTGCCGACTGGGTGGTCAATACCGTTTCGACCCTTGGCAGCGGGTGGTGTCCACCTGGACTGATCTCTGTCGGCATCGGTGGTAGCGCTGAAAAGGCGATGCTGCTGGCCAAGGAGGCCATGAACGAGCCCATCGATATGGCGGAACTGATCGCAAGGGGGGCGTCAAGCGCAGAGGAGGGGCTGCGGATTGAGCTTTATGAGCGGATCAACGCGCTTGGTATCGGCGCCCAAGGCCTTGGTGGTCTGACGACAGTCGTTGACGTCAAGGTTGCGACCTATCCTACTCATGCAGCGTCCAAGCCTGTGGCGCTCATCCCGCAATGCGCCGCCAACCGGCACCTGAAGTTTACTTTGGACGGCTCTGGACCCATCAGCCTCCAGCCGCCCGATTTGCGCGAATGGCCCGACATCGGAGCCGACGAATTGAACCCAGCCGGCGTCCGGCGGGTCAATTTAGATACGCTGACGAAGGAAGAGACGGCATCGTGGCGCTGCGGTGAAACGCTCCTGCTGTCTGGAAAGATGCTGACGGGCCGTGACGCTGCCCACAAACGAATGGTCGAACTGATCGATGCCGGCAAGCCGCTTCCAGTCGATCTGCGGGGACGCGTGATCTACTACGTCGGTCCCGTCCGGGCAGCGAGAAATGAGATCGTTGGACCCGCCGGTCCAACAACCTCCAGCCGCTTGGACGATTTTACGGACAAGGTGCTCGCCGAAACCGGCCTTTTCGCGATGGTGGGCAAAGCGGAGAGGGGACCGGCGGCCATCGCCTCGATTGTAAGACACAAAACGCCATACCTTGCTGCAGTGGGTGGCGCTGCGTACCTGATCTCAAAATCGATTAAGGCGGCGCGGATCGTTGCCTTTGAAGACCTGGGCATGGAAGCCATCTATGAATTCGATGTGCAGGACATGCCTGTTATCATGGCCGTCGATGTTGAGGGAAACTCCATTCACAATTCCGGGCCTCTTGAGTGGCGTAAGCGTATGGCGGCCGACAGCATCGCACGCAACATCGGCGTTTGAGTCTTTCCGTTGGGCGATTTCGGCCAGACTCCCGCGCCAAATTGTCGGGCAAGCCGTAAGACGAGCGGCATTTGCGGTGCCATGCGCCTCGGCGGGCCGGACGAGCAAGGCCTTCAATTCACTCCAATAGCTGAATGTGCCAGTGAATACTGCATTGAATATGCCGTACACGCGATCGAGGCTCGAATGACGTCGCGGCGTCTATCAAGTACGGCAGCGGAGTTCAGTAAATGGGTTATCTATTTATCAGGAGGTCTCCGCCGCGGCCGGCTATCCTCTCCAGCTGCATCATTGCCCCGTTAGGCGTCGGGGCGATAGCCAAACTACTTCTGCAGCTTTTCTCAGCTGATCGCTCTCCCTCAGCTGATTTTCGTACCCATTCTGGCACATCTCGGGCCTGGAACGGATGCCTTCCACTGCTACATTCGCTCGTTTCAATTGATGATAGAATTGATCGGCACACAACGCGATGTCGATCGCTGCTTGAGAGCATAGGTTATGAAGTCGAAACCCGATCCCGTGCAACTCGACAGTTGGGACGTCCGGATTCTCTCCGAAGTTCAGGCAGACGGTCGGATTTCAAAAAGTGAGCTTGCAAAACGAGTTCATCTTTCGGCGTCCGCCTGTTCGGAGCGGCTCCGAGCACTCAAGGCCGCAGGGATTATTGAGGGATTTTATGCGCGACTGAGTCCTGCCCTCATCGGCGGCATG
Source organism: Mesorhizobium sp. M7A.F.Ca.CA.001.10.2.1 (assembly GCF_003998575.1). NCBI lineage: Bacteria > Pseudomonadati > Pseudomonadota > Alphaproteobacteria > Hyphomicrobiales > Phyllobacteriaceae > Mesorhizobium > Mesorhizobium sp. M7A.F.Ca.CA.001.10.2.1. The sequence continues at coordinate 10,707 of NZ_RZQY01000039.1, forward strand.
ATCTTTGTGATGGTGGAGGTCGTGCTGGATCGTCATCGTCTTGAGGACCAACGACTCTTCGAAACTGCAATCCAAGAGATTCCGGAAATCCTGGACTGCTGGGCAATTGGGGGGCGCGTGGATTATCTGATGCGGGTCGCATCTCGTTCTATGGCCGCCTATCAGGATTTCATGGAGGGACTGCTGCAGGCAGGCTTGGGGATTGATCAATACTATAGCCTTGTCGTCACGAAACCAGTGAAGTCCAATTCACCGATACCTTTGTCCGCCCTGAGGCAACGGTGAAACCGAAAGTTTAAGTTTCAACGGTGTTTGGCACGGATCCCGTAGATTCGTCGGCAAAAGGCGCCCATTCCGACGAAACTCAAGGGACATTTGCGGTATAGTAATTGCTGGAAAAACGTGGCCGAGCGCTATGATGGCGAGGAAGGACGATGCGCTTGAGCAATCTGGAACCGATCATTCCAGGAGACGGATCGAAGCAGCCATCGGACGCACTTGGCCAGCACGGTTACGGCGAGAAGCCAAACCGGATCGTGCCTGGTTGAGGAGGCGTCCATATCTAAGATGCGAAGTGCCGAAAAATGCCTCTACCGCTACTTCAAGGGGGGAACTTTCGCCCTGGATTGGCGATCAGTGGCGATTGAGCTTAGTCGCGGTCAGCGCATCCGTGTAGGGGGCGAATCTACAGCGAGGGTTTGGCAAGCCGACGGGTAGCGGGAGTGCAAGCTGGCCCGCTCGGCCTTGGCGACCAACCCGGCCCTCGACGCCTGCGGACATTCGGAGATCGCTCCATCGCGTTTTTACGTCCTAAGTTCGTTGCTGATCGAGATTAGGAGATCGTCTGTCCTGTTTGACATTGCTGGTCTCCGCAGCCTTCTAAGCGAAGAGCATGGCTGTGCCGGGGTCGCGTAGGTGGGTGACAAGGCCGGTCACTCCTGCCACCCGACGTGGTCTTTGAGAAGGTGGAGGTTGCGCTACCGGCTGGAGAGCATGGTGCCAGTTTTCACAAGACAAGGGTCGCTTAATCGAATGGGCGTCAAGTTCATAGATTGCGAACAGATCATGGGGGGATTTGAATAGTGCTACTGACCGAGGCAGAGCTGAAAAGAGTTGCGAATGCCAGTCGAGGGCATAGAGCCGCATCGATCGTTCTAAAGGAAGAGACGGCCGCAGCTACAGCCAGATCGTCATTCGACGTTTTTCTGTCACATTCTTTCAAGGACGCAGAGATCGTTCTCGGTGTGAAGCGAATTTTCGAGGAGCTTGGGTTCACTGCTTACGTAGATTGGGTCGAAGATTCACAACTGGACCGCACAAAAGTCTCCTCGGCCACCGCCGAGTTGCTGCGGACCCGTATGAGGCAGTCAAAGACGCTAATCTATGTGCATTCAAACAATTCTCCAGGATGCAGATGGATGCCTTGGGAGCTTGGCTTTTTCGATGGGTTTCGGACCGCGGTAGCGGTTCTGCCCGTGGCAAAAAATTCTTCGGAAACATTCTCCGGGCAAGAATTTTTGGGCCTATACCCTTACATTGATGGGACAGGACCTGCATTCCTGTTTATGAACAGAGGGACCGCGCCTCGCCCAAGAATAGGCTCTGTAAGCTCGACTGCTAACCTCACGTTCGCCAAATCCTGGCTTAAAGAATTTACCGCCACAAAATAGACTGGTGTGCTTCAAAAATGAAATATCCTGGACTCTATAATAGCGCCGACGTGGCATCCAACGAGCAGCAGGCGACGTTTCTGCGCCTGATCCGGGCAGAGTACGTTCTTCTTTTTTTAGCGTCGGTGCTCTCTTTGGACTTGTCGCCATCAAAAGCCTATTTCGGTGTCTATGCTGCGGTATTTCTTTGCTCAATGGGAGTCCTCATTTTCCGGTCGGTCACAAAGCCCGAGCAGGTCTGGTATCAGGCTCGAGCTCTGGCAGAGTCGGTGAAGACATTGACTTGGCGCTTCGCGATGCGAGCACAGCCGTTCGATGACGCGCGCGCCGCTGACGCCAGAGCTGATTTTCGAAAGCTCATAGAAGGTATCCTTGATAGCAATCGTCACCTTGGTAGCGCGTTGAGCGGCACCGATTCAGCATCCCCCCAAACAACCGACCAGATGATGTCGATAAGGGACTCCCCGCTAAAAGAAAGAAAAGACCTGTATCTGCAGAGACGAATCTGCGACCAACGGAAGTGGTACGAGAAGAAGGCGCGCTCGAACAAGAGGTCCGCGAAAGTCTGGATGGGCCTCGGTATTTTTGCATACGCTCTGGGATTCTCGTTCATCGTAGTACGCATCGCTGACCCCGCGATGCCAGGCTGGCCGACCGAGCCGCTAATTGTCATCGCCGCCTCGCTTATCGGGTGGACCCAGATCAAGAAATTTAACGAATTGGCATCGGCTTACACGTTGACAGCTCACGAGATCGGCTTGACTGCCGACCTTATTACGGACGCCAACTCGGATGAGGCATTCTCCGCCGCGGTGAACGAAGCCGAACTGGCTTTCTCACGGGAGCACACCCAGTGGGTTGCTCGTCAAAACAACTAAGAGACAACAATGGCATACAGCGATCCGACCTATGTAATATTTGACGGCGATGAAGACGCTTGGGCATACCGCTTTATGAAAGGGTGGAACGCCAGCGAGAATGTGAGTTTTGAATTCGCGAACGCTCACGATCTGGACAATATGACGAGCCGAGCACAGGACGAAGATTATGTTAAACGCAATCTTCGCAACAGAATGAATGGATCGAGCCAGGTACTTGTCCTGATCGGTGAGAAGACGAAAAACCTTTTTCGCTTCGTGCGCTGGGAAATGGAATTGGCTCTTGATCTAGGTCTGCCGATAATCGCAGCAAACCTTAACGGCTCGCGGCAACAAGATGTGAGCTGTCCGCCTATCATCAGGGACAAATGTGTTGTGCACGTGCCGTTCAAGATGAAGGCCATCAAGCACGCGCTAGCCAATTGGCCGAGCGAATTTCATCGGCTTTCAAACGCTCAGCGTGGCGATGGCGCCAGGAGCTATGGCGAAAGCACCTATCGCGATCTCGGCTTATAATCGCCCACCTAAAAGCACTTAGCCGCCCAAACATCCTCGCCATCCGCTGGCGGCGACTAGCCTTAGCAACGTCCGCCAACGTGTTCCGAGCTTGCCGAGCGATGATAAGAAGAGACGTCCGATTTGCTGAGTTTGGCTGAAAGCTGCAGGTCATGTGCAACCTATTAGAGGAGCCCCGCTCGAAGCGTCGGATCGTCAGACAAGATCACGTCGCGCGAGGGCGCTGGTTTCGCGAGGAAAAGGAGCGGCTGTTCGACGTTTGAGGCTTGATCCAGCGTTTCGAGACTGCACGAGCGGCCAGCATTGATGGAGGCATGCTGCCGCCTTCTGCGAGCCGCAGCTCGGCTCGCCCTGCGCAGCAAACCACGAATTTGCGATCGCAAGAAAGGCAACACGCTGACGATAGAACTTGGCGGCGCTGGTCGGCTGCGAATCAAGATGTCGATGGCAAGGAGCTCTCGCCGCGCGTCTTTGCCGGGCCGAACCTTCTGGCTATGCTCCTTGGAGAAGTCTGCCGAGCACCAGCCGCCGCACCGCCAAAGCGATCAATATGCGCGAGGGCACGACCTCAGCCTCTCAGCGCTGGCCAACCAGGTTGGAGCCTGTGCCGCGGCACGGAACCCGCTGCCTGCTGATCGAGGCGAATGTGCTTTGCCCCTGATCACCTGCATTACCACCCTTGGGAAGGGCAAGACCGATCCGGACCGTCAGAATGTAAGGGATGACCGGCAGTTCGGCGGAACATGGCCGCCGGCGCTCTATCGTGCCTCGCGCGGCCGGCGGGAACAGCGTCCCGAGCGCTATTCATCCGTCAATATCGCCCGCTAATCGGGCACTATGCTGGGCGCATGCGCGTCGTAAGCTGTTCGTGTTTGCAGGACGCGCCCCCGACCCTCGGCTAAGGCGAAGGTGACGCCTTAGTTTTCACGGCAATTCGGGCCGATCCCGCGAATTCCACGGCGAATAACCTGCATTCCCGAGAAACTCAAGGGACGTTTCCGGTATGCTATTTGCTAAACAGGTGGCTGGCCGAGTGCCCTCCGCCAATTTATCGCGAGGAGAGGGACATGCGCTTGAGCAATCTGGGAACCGAGCAACTCCGGGAGAAGGATAGAAGCTTCGTCTTCCATCCTTCTACGCATTTGGCCAAGCACAGCCGAGGCGAAACGCCAAATAGGATTATGGCCGGTGCGGAAGGCGTCTATATCTGGGACACCGAAGGCCGAAGAAGCCTCGACGGTTTCGGAGGACTCTACTGCGTCAACATGGGATATGGATGCACGGAGATCGCCGAGGCCATTGCCAGGCAAGCACACGAATTGCCGTTCGCACACGTCTATGCCAGCCAAGGTACGGAGCCGGTCGCCCTGTTGGCAGAGGCCGTGGTCGAGTATTTCGGTCAGAACATGCGAAGGGTCTATTTCGGCCTCTCCGGTTCCGATGCCAACGAAACCAACATCAAGCTGGTCTGGTACTATAATAACATTCTTGGCCGGCCCGAAAAGAAAAAGATCATCTCGCGAAATCGCGGCTATCACGGGTCTGGATTGGTCACGGGTAGCCTAACTGGCCTTCCCTTCTTTCACAATTTCTTCGACCTGCCTCTGGATTTGGTGCGCCATACAACCACGCCGCACTATTACCGCCAGGCGCGTGTCGAGGAGAGCGAGGAAGCGTTCTCCCGGCGCTGTGCCGATGAGCTTGAAGCCTTGATCCTGGCCGAAGGACCGGAAACGGTTGCAGCTTTTATCGGAGAGCCGGTACTTGGGACAGGAGGTATTGTGCCGCCCCCCAAAGGGTACTGGACGTCCATTCAAGCGGTGCTCGACAAATACGATATCCTTCTAATCGCGGATGAAGTGGTCTGCGGCTTCGCGCGAACCGGCGAGAAGTTCGGTTCCCACCTGTATAACATGCGTCCGGATTTCGTGACCATCGCAAAGGGTTTGAGTTCCGCCTACCTCCCCATCTCCGGGTCAATCATTGGCGACCGTGTCTGGTCGGTTTTGGAACAAGGAACTGAGAAGCACGGCGCACTCGGCCACGGCTGGACATATTCGGGGCACACGCTTTGTGCCGCAGCCGCGCTCGCCAATATTCGACTGCTTAAAGAAAAAAATATTTTGGAGCATGTCCGCGATGTTGGACCGTATTGGCAAGACCGGATGAAGGCCGAGCTGGCGGGACATCCCATCGTTGGTGAAGTTCGCGGAGTGGGTATCCTGTCGGCCGTAGAGATGATGCGGGACCCAAAACAAAGGATACCATTCGAACCCGACCTTCAGGTCGGGGTGCGCACTGCAGCTGCTCTGTTTGAGAATGGTGTCATCGGACGGGCCATGCCGCATGGCGACATCCTCGGTTATGCACCCCCCCTGATCATTACCCGAAAAGAGATCGACATCATTGTCGACGCGACGGTAAAGTCGGTCGATACCACCTATCGCGCGCTGAAGGCGGAGGGTGCCGTATGATTTTGCGATCGCGAAGGAGCGAGTCCGGAGGCAGGCATGTCCCTGCGCGCTACTGCGCCGAGCAGACCCAAAACTGTTGAATTCCAGATATCTGATCTTGAGCATGCTCCGGGCTATTTCAGTCACGATTTGTAACCGAATCAGTTCTGCCGCCGCTGTCCTGTTGCCCAACGACCAGGACCTCTGTGCGGCGCGCCCTGCGGGTGTACCTCCCCGCCGGCAGGGCGCCCTTTTTGACCCACGTAATCAGTATCATTATGGCCCGTGCGGAATCGAGGGTCTGGTAAAGGTCATCTGCACGTTCCGATGCAGATTGAGCTTAGACGTGCCCTTTACATCATTGCAGCGGGCCACGGTCGTCGGTTCCAAAGTGCGGCAATGCCGAAGGTTATCTTCCTTCACATCACAAAGAACAGAATAATAATTGCGGTGTATTTTATCACATCAGGTATATAAAAGGACGATACTTACACACCACCCCGTTCACAAGGAAAGGCATTTTAATATTGTTGAGACGATTTGCCTATCAAAGAAAAGAAAGCATCGCAACACTTCTTTGCGGATCACGGCGCCCCGGGTGGGGGATGAGCGGCTATCCGAATTGTTATGCTAATGCCGACCCAAATTCCTGCAAAAGCTGGGGTCAATGATGGCTTTTGGTCAGCGCAGGATGATTTCTCCTGATTTGGTCGGTGCAGGGGCGGTCATGACTTAATGCATGGCAGCATTCTGGAGCCCGGTCAGCCCAGCGACGCCCGCGAATTCAATCGCGTTTGTCGGACATACACGACGCAGCCGGAAGGCGTGCAGAAAGAGGAAGAATCGAGCGCGACGATGACGAGGGACATGCCACTTGTTTTCGAGACATTCCTTGAAAGACTGTCACAGAGTATGGATGAGGCAGATTTCCGGGATGCCATGGCTGAGGCGGCCGGACGACTTGACCTAATCTTCTTTGCCTACCTCTCCTTGCCAGCACGGCCTTCCGGCAAACCGAGGTTAATTTCGAACTATCCAACCCGCTGGACCAGACAGTATCTGGAAAATCAGTATGAGAAACTCGATCCTGTGGTCTTGCGTGCTCGAAATGGCGGCTGCCCGTTTCACTGGGGATCGAATTTGGGAGGCGATAAAATGTCGCCGGCTCAACAGCAGCTATTCGATGAGGCGGCTCAATTCAGCATCTGCTGCGGTTTGACGATCCCAATTGTCGATCTCCGCGGCCGCACCGCTGCGGTTACTTTTGCCGCCGATGAGCCTCGTCCAGTATTTCTTCGGGTCGCTGAGCGGTACGAACAAGCTCTTCAACTGATGGCGGCCTGCTTTCATCGTTGCGTTCGCCGCAAATTGCCGAGCGATCGAACAGTGGACGGGATTTCGCTGACATCCCGCGAATATGAGTGCCTGAGGTGGGCAGCGCGGGGTAATTCAGCCTGGGTGACCGGCCGCATCTTGGGTATCAAGCCACGCACGATCGCTTTTCATTTGGACAATGCCAAGAAGAAGCTAGGCGTGCGAACCCAAAATCAGGCTATAGCCCTTTTGGGGTCCGAAGGGTCCTCAATTCTCTGAGAAGCTTTTTGATCCCCTTGTGCTCGGGCCATTCGATCGCGCGCTTTGTATCGAGCGTTGACTGGATGCCGAGATCTTCTGTTCCGCCGGCTCGGGCGATGCAGCCGTATTCTTCCAGTCCGCGCCGGTGATCATAGTCTATGGGTGCTCGAGCGGGTGTTTCGTCGCTGACGAGCTAGTCGTGCGGTTATATAGTTTCCGAGGATGGCCCGCTTGCATACCTGCCTGCCGGTAATCTCTAACCCTTGACTTAGGGCGATGGCTATCGGTTATGCGGCTTGAAAGCGAAGAGGTGGACCCTTCGTCGAGCGCCGGTACGATATGGAGTGCTGCTCCGGGCTAATACCCATCCAGACAGAGCGGAACCTTCTATCACGTCAGACGCTCGGACAATTGCCAAAACCCGATTCCTGGGAACTGAATTGTGCTCGCCACCGGGTCCATTTTGCCGGCGCGTCTGTGGTGCAGGCCCCGATCAGCCTGACCAATGGCACAGGAACTGCCTGCTTCTATGACCGAGCACTGCGAATTTGTCAGCTGGCGAACAATTCCTTGTAGCCGCTCGTCACCATCCAGTTCGCACGGTCGAGATGACTACGAAGCGCCTTCCTGGCGCGCTCCGGTTCAAGTGCCGGATCAATGCCGAGGATCAGTTGGGCCATTTCCTCTTCGGGCGCCTCATCGGCTGAGGCGTCCAGGAGCCTCATATAGATGGTAAAGTGCACCCTGTCGTAGGCGGTAAGACGGTCAGACCAAGGGACTTCGTCGAGCAGTGTTGAGCTTTGAGTCCTATCTGTTCCCGTTGATCGATTCATGTCTGCCGCGAACCTCGCATGTTGATCGCTGGATCCAAGGCAGAATATCCCAAAATGGGATAATCCGAAACGGGGATTAGTCGCTGAGCCGGTCTCTACCTGACCGGTTCACCTAAATGCCCAAATCTCTTCGATCTCCCCGCCACCAGCGGTTTCTGGCCCAGTTGATCTCACTGCGCAATGTCAAAGGGCTGACGCAGGCGCAGGTGGCTGAGAAGCTTGGTCGTCCGCAATCTTTCGTGGCGAAATATGAGGGTGGCGAGCGGCGTCTCGATATCATTGAGTTTCTCGACGTAACTGCGGCCCTCGATGCTGATC
>NZ_RZQY01000003.1:0-33947 GCF_003998575.1 Mesorhizobium sp. M7A.F.Ca.CA.001.10.2.1
TGTTGACGGCCAGCACGACGTGGCGGATGCCGAGCAGCGAGGCGATGATCGAATGCCGCCTTGTCTGGCGAAGCACACCCTGCCGGGCATCGATCAGCACGATCGCCAGGTCGGCGGTCGAGGCGCCGGTGGCCATGTTGCGGGTGTATTGCTCGTGGCCAGGTGTGTCGGCAACGATGAATTTGCGTTTCGGCGTGGCGAAGAAGCGGTAAGCGACGTCGATGGTGATGCCTTGCTCGCGCTCGGCCTCCAGACCGTCGACCAGCAGCGCGAAATCAATGTCGTCGCCCGTCGTTCCATGCTTGCGCGAATCGCGTTCGAGCGCGGCGAGTTGGTCCTCGAAAATCTGCTTGGTATCGGACAGCAGGCGCCCGATCAGCGTCGACTTGCCGTCATCGACCGAGCCGCAGGTCAGGAAGCGCAGCAGCGACTTCTTCTCCTGCGCCGCCAGATAGTCGCGAACGCCGTCGGTGGGGGCGAGGCTCTTTGCCATGATGTGGCGCATGGTCAAAAGTACCCCTCGCGCTTCTTCTTTTCCATCGAGCCGGCTTCATCGCGATCGATCAGGCGACCCTGCCGTTCGGACGTGCGTGCCGTCAGCATTTCGCCGACGATGGCTTCCAGCGTGTCGGCATCCGATTCGATGGCGCCGGTCAGCGGATAGCAGCCAAGCGTGCGGAACCGCACCAGCCTGTTCTCCACCGTCTCGCCGGGGCGCAGTTTCATGCGCTCGTCGTCCCGCAGGATCAGCATGCCGTCGCGTTCCACCACCGGTCGTTCCTTGGCGAAATAGAGCGGCACGATCGGGATACTTTCCTGCAGGATGTACTGCCAGATATCGAGTTCGGTCCAGTTCGACAGCGGAAAGACGCGGATCGATTCACCCGATGCGATGCGGGTGTTGAATATCTTCCACATTTCGGGGCGCTGGTTCTTCGGATCCCACACATGCTGGGCGTTGCGGAAGGAAAAGATGCGCTCCTTGGCGCGCGATTTCTCCTCGTCGCGACGAGCGCCGCCAAAGGCCGCATCGAAACCGTATTTGTCGAGCGCCTGGCGCAGCGCCACGGTCTTCATGACATGGGTGTGGGTGTTCGAACCATGGTCGAAGGGATTGATGTTGTCGCGCACGCCGTCTTCATTGACATGAACCAGGAGATCGAAGCCGAGTTTCTGCGCCATCTGATCGCGAAAGGCGATCATCTCGCGGAACTTCCACGTCGTGTCGACGTGAAGAAAGGGGAACGGCGGCTTGGCGGGATAAAACGCCTTCATCGCCAGATGCATCAACACGGATGAATCCTTGCCAACCGAATAGAGCATGACCGGCTTGGCAAAAGCGGCCGCAACCTCACGGAATATATGGATGGACTCGGCTTCAAGCCGTTGAAGATGCGTAAGCGCTGTTGTCATGGGCCGTGGGCGTTCTTTCGTATCTTCCAACAGAAGACCTTGCCTCAAATCATCGAGCTCTTCGCACCCGGTTCGAGCCTTGTTTCTGGACAATCTTCTCGTGCCGGCGTTCTAGCAGATCGCCATTATCAAGAACAATGCTGTACTGACCCGGCCGCACATGGTTCGAGAATGAATTTTCCACAGATGCCGGCAAATCCGGAAATTCCTGCCTGCAAGCTCAACGGCCCAGAAAACGCGGGGAAAATATTGCTTGAATGGATCAGCTGCGGCTTTCAAGGGACTTCCTCTGGTCGGCCCGCGCCTGCCGCCGCTTTTCGGTGGCAATCTGCCCTATACACTATCGAAAATGGGGGGCAGCCGCTATACCAGCCTCGGGAAGTGGGCAAGTGCATCATGGGCAATTTCGAGGCGAGCGTATTCAACTTCGCTAAACAAGATCCGCCGCATGAAACTTGCCGAAGACAGCGAGCCCGAAAATTGACCCGGCTTTCACCCCTGAGACAGCAATTCACGCCTTCGCGGATCAACAACTACTTCTCCGTCCTTTGCTTCTTTTTTCCACCGGTACTGGGATCGGTGGTCAGCTTTGTATTCGCTGGCGGAGGCCTTTCGTCAGCCCTGCTGATTGCTTTACGGAAAAGGCGCTTCAACGCCGACCGGCCCATGATCTGGTTGACGGTCGCGATCTATGCCTACTGCGCCTCCAATCTCCTGGCTTCCATCGTCAACAATTCGTTCGCCCGTGATGCGCCACATCTTATCCCGCTCGTCACCTTCCTGTTTTTTCCCGTGTCCTATTCGACCTGGAGCATCACGCAGAAAACCACGCTTACCCGCATCATCGTGCTTTCCAGCATGGCCGCCTGTTTTGCCGCGCTGCTCATGGCCGTCATCCAGCAATATTGGATTGGCGTCAGGGCCGAGGGGGGAGCCGGAAATCCGATCGTCTTCGCAACCGTGGTGTGCCTTGCCGTGGTGATGTGTGTGGCTGGCGCCTTGTCCGGTGTTGAGCAAGCCCGGACCCCACTCTTCTACGCGGCACTGGCCGGGACGATCGCCGTCATCTATTCCGGCTCGCGTATCGTCTGGCTGGCACTGCTGATCGCCGGCATCGCCGTCATGCTGATCAACCGGCACAGGCTCAGAGGCAGGAATGCCGTTCGCCTGCTGCTGCTGCTGGCAGCGGTCGGCGTCGTGATCGCCGCTTCCAGCTTCCAGGCGATATCCGGGCGGGTCGACTTTTTGCGCTCCGATTGGGGTGCGCTTGGGGCTGGCGGCAATTACGACACCTCGTTGGGAATACGTGTTGCGCTTTGGGAGATCGGCCTCAAAGCATTCCATGACATGCCACTGTTCGGGCACGGTGTGGGTGCAACCCAGCATCTGATCAAGCAGGGCTTTCATGAGCAGTTCGCGATGGACACAGGCTTCAACCATTTTCACAACGGCTTCCTGACCGCCTTGGTGCAAGCGGGAATTCTGGGTGCCGTGACGCTGGCGGCGATCTTTATCGTTGCCGCCGGAAATGCCGCCCGGGTCTTGCGAAACAGCAACGATCCGAGCGAGCGGTTCGGCGCGACCATGATTGTTGTCGTGGTGATCACCTATCTGACGGCCGGAATGACAGGCATCCTGATCGGCCATGACATTCTGGACTCGGTGCTGATGGTCTTCATGGTGAGCGGAACATATCTCGCCTCCGGACGCCATGTTCCTTTGTTGGAAGAGCAGGCACTTGCACCAGTGATGGAAGAGCGAGCACTTCCATCAGTCACCAGAGAGCTGTTTCGGGTAAGGCCATGAAGGTTCTGGTCACGGGCGCGACAGGTTTCATCGGGCGCCTTGTCGTGCGCCACCTTCGCGAAGCCGGTGCCGAGCTTCGCCTCGCCTCCCGCCATCCCGAGAGGCTTGGTTCGGAGAACGAGACTGTGCCGATGCCCGGCTTCGATGCGCCGGCCGCCGCCTTCCTGGAACTGACCCGGCATATTACTGACGTCGTCCATTGCGCCGGCCTCAACAATGATCAGGGAAATGCAACCGAAGCCGATTACCAGGCGGCCAATGTGGAACTGAGCGCAAGGCTGGCGCATGCCGCGGCCGCCCAGATAAGCGGACGTTTCATCCATCTCTCCTCGATCCGAGCGGTGATCGGCGCGCATGTCAGCGCAACGATCGACGAGGACACGCTTCCTGCCCCACAATGCGCCTATGGACGCTCGAAGCGCGAAGGCGAGATCAAGGTTTTGGACGCCTACGCGTTACACGGCCGCTCGGACGCCGCCGTGTTGCGCCTGCCTCCGGTTTATGGAAGCGGCATGAGGGGGAATCTGGCAACGCTGATGCGCCTTGCCGATACGCCGCTGCCGCTGCCGACGGGTGCCTTGACCGGAATCCGCTCGCTGATGTCTTCCGAGGCCGCGGTGCGAGCAGTGTCGCACCTGCTCAGCCATTCCGGACCGCTTCGCCCGATCTATGTCGGCGCCGATGTGCCGCCGGTCGCCGCCGAGGCCATCATCGCCGCCTTTCGCAGAGGTTTGGGGCGGCCTGTGCGCCTGATGGCTGTGCCGGCCGGTCTGATACGGCCGGTCGTGGCCGCGCTCGGCAGGCGGGCGTTCTGGGACAGCCTGACCGCGACACAGATATGCGACCCCGCCCTGCTGGTATCGCAGGGGTGGACGCCTGAAGCCGGCACGCTCGAGCGGCTGGTCGAGCTGGCGCGGCTCGGTAGATCCTGACTTTCTTGCTTGACCATGATCTTTTCCAAAAACCGGCTTCCACTTTTTGGGATCATGGTCTGCGGTAGAGCGTTCCAAACAGGATCCGAAGGTCGAGCCAGAACGACGCAGTGCGGAGGTAGGCAGCATCCGTTTCGGCCAAAAGCTCCGGGTTCGACATGTCGATGCCCCTGATCTGGGCCAGGCCGGTTATGCCCGGCAGCGCCGCCAAAACCCCCAGCCGCCTGCGACACTCGATCAACTCGGTTTGGGTCGGCAGGCAGGGGCGCGGCCCGACCAGGCTCATTTCGCCCTTCAGGACATTCCAGAATTGCGGCAGCTCGTCGAGCTTGAACTTCCGTAGGACCTTCCCGACCGATGTCACGGAATCCGCCGGCGCCTCATGCGAGGGTAGTGACGGCGTCCCGACATACATGGTGCGCAACTTGTGGCAGCGAAAAAGCCGACCGTCACGGCCGACCCGCACCTGTGAAAAAATAGCCGGGCCCGGCGACGATGCTCGAACGGCAAGGACGGTGAGCGCCAAGACAGGAGATGTCGCCACCAGCAGCAGAGCCGCACCGGCAATATCGAAGATTTGCTTGGCTGCCTTCATGAACGGCCGATAGTGCTCCCTGCCGAAGTCCCGAGGCAACGCCGCAGGCCAATGCCGTCAATCCGGTCGACGTAGCATGAGCCGATCTCTTGACCAAGCGCGCCACGCAGCCGTCGCAATGTTCAGATGCGCCCCAGGATGAAGGCGAGATAGAGCCCAATGTTTCCGGAAACGGTCTGCCGATAGACGCCGCTTTGGCGCAAGCCTGCCAAGCGGCGGGAAAGGCCACCGTTGCGCCCGCGGATGAAAAGGTCGAGGCACGCCGTCGCGTCCTCGGTCAGGAGATCGCGATTGACGGCGAGACCGTCGAGGTTGAGGTCCGTCCAGCCGGCGAATTCCCCCTTGAACAGGCGGCCAAGCCGGGAGAACCTTGCTTTCCAGGACACGTTGGCGCCGACCAGGTTCGCCGCGTGCTGCCGGTAGCGCACCAGCGGCTGCGGATCGTAGCGGACGATGCCGCCGGCGGCGGTCACGATGAGATAGGCCCACCAGTCATGGCTGACGAACCCGGTCCGCGTGGAGGCCCTGGCCAGCAGGTCGCGTGCCGCGGCGTTGAGCAGGATTGTGTTGCCGCCGGCGATGCTTTGCACAAGCGCGTTGCGAAAGGATGGCGGCCGGGCAAACAGCGGCGAATGGCCGACAAGGCTTCCTGTTTCCGTCATGGTTGCGGTTCGCGAACAAAACATCAGCGGGGTTTTCGCATCTTGGGTCCGCATCCAGCTGATAGCGCTCTCCAGCCTGTCGGGCTCCCAGATATCGTCCTGGTCGCAGAAGGCATAGCAGTCCGCCTCGATGCGTCGGTCGACGATCATGGAGCGGAAATTGGCGGCGAAGCCTTGCCGCGGCCCCTCTACCAGCGTCATCCGCCCCTTGGGCCGCCAGCGGGATTTCCATGTCTCGATGATGGCGGTCGTGCCATCGGTGGAGCCATCGTCTGAAATCCACAAGTCGACCAGAGGGTGCGACTGCTCGAGCAGGGACTGCAGCTGCTCCTCGATGAAGGCGGCGCCGTCTTTCGTGCCCATCAGGACCGCGATGCGCAGATCATCTTTGCTCACGAGCAAGATCGCTTTCTGAATTCTGAACCGGGCCTAGCTCGCCTGCCCCGCCGTTTTCGGGATCGCGTCTTGACGTGCACTTGCCCTGGCCTTCTTGGCGCGGTCGAGACCTGCCAATGCGGCGAGCGCGGCAGCCTTGTCCTGATTTTTCGCCGACTGCTGCAGGGCCGAGAGCGCGACCTGGACATCCGACCATTCCACGACGTCCGTGCTGAGACCGAAAACCTTCGAGATGCCGAGTTCGACGAGTTCCTCGTCTTCGCCATGCAGCGTTTCGTGAAGTTTTTCGCCCGGCCTGATGCCCGTGAACCGGATCGCGATGTCCTTGTATGGGCTCTTTCCGGACAAGCGGATCATCGTTTCGGCCACTTCAAGGATCGGCACCGGCTTGCCCATGTCGAGCATATAGACGGCATAATCGTCTCCGCTCTGCCGCGACCCGGCATCGGCCGCCGACATGATGACGAGATCGACGGCTTCGGCCACGGTCATGAAATAGCGCGTCATGCGCCGGTCGGTGATGGTGACGGGCCCCCCAGCCTCGATCTGCGCCTGGAATATGGTCGCCACCGAACCATTGCTGCCGAAGACATTGCCGAACCGCACTGCAATGAACTTGGTGGCCGGGAGGCGCCCGCCCGTCTCGCCTGCCGGCGTGCCGTGCAAGGCACTGATGATCTGTTCGGCGGCCCGCTTCGTCATGCCAAGCACCGATGAGGGATCCACCGCCTTGTCGCTCGATATCAGGACAAATTGCGCAACCCCGCACTTGGCGGCAACCTCGGCGCAGACGAGCGTTCCGAAAATGTTGGTTTGAATGGCCGAATCCCAGTTCTCCTCGAGCAGCGGCACGTGCTTGAGCGCCGCGGCGTGAAAGATGATGTCCGGCCGGAATTCCGTGACGACACGCATTATCTGGCGCCGGTCGGAGACATCGACGATGCGGACCTTGAGTCGGTCATGGTCCTTCTCGTCAACATACTGGCTCAGCTGGAAGATGCCGAACTCGGAGTTGTCGGCGACCAGCACCGCCTCGGCTCCCAGTTCCAGCGACCGCTTGACCAGCGTCTGGCCGATAGAACCGGCGCCGCCGGTCACCAGAACGCGTCTGCCGCTGACAAAGGCGCCGATGCGCTGGATGTCGGACGCGACCGCCGGACGGCGCAGGATCGTTTCCATCTCGACGGTGTCGAGAACCAGCTTTCCGTGCTGTTCCAACTCCGAAAGGCCTGAGAACTGCACCACATTTATGTCGCCGTGCCGGGCAATGCGCACGAGTTCCGAATAGTCCTCGATTTCGTGCTCGGCGCCGCTGCCGAAAATCAGCAGGTCCAGGCTTTTGGTGCCGGTCGCGTAATCTTCCAGGACATCGATCAGACGCGGCAGGGTCGCCACCACGGGAACACCCTGAATCCGCGTGCCCAATGGCGCGCCGCGCTCGGTCGCCATGATGCCTGCGATGGAATAGTCAGCCGGTTGCGCCGTGCGCGTGAAGCGAATGATCAGGTCGGCCTCGCCGAGCCGGCCAACGAACAGCGCGCGCTTGGGCTCAGTATCATCGGACTTGCGGCCAAGAATGCCCCAGCTCGCGCCGTCACGCAGGAAGCGGTAGAATAGCCGGGGTGCCGATATGATGGTGAAGGAGACGAGGAAGAAGACGATGAACTGACGCTCGTTGAGCCCCGCCACCGGCCGGTAAAAACGCAGCAGCAGCGATGCCATGTAAAGAGTGAACGTCAAAATCGCGCAGCTCTTCAGGATGTTGAAAAAGTCCGGCGTCGAGGCGAAGCGCCAGACGGTGGTGTAGAGGCCACTGTAGCGGAACAGCAAATGGCTGATGACGACGATGCCCGCCCATGTCGCCAGACCCTCCTTGGAGAGCGCGTCGAACGAAAGATTAGACCGCGAAAGCACGAGGCTGAGTGCCACGGCGACCAGGACCATGACCACGTCCTGGACCATGATGAAGGCGCGCCGCATCTGTGGCCTGAGCCCGAACACAGCTTCTAGGTGGGAATTCATTGGACGGCACTAGACTCCAGGCTCAAGGGCATCGACACCAGCGAGGTGCGAACACGAAGTTACTTCGCGACCAATCACCTTGCTCAAGTGCTATCCCCGGCCCCCGCCGTCCTATATCGCATACTTCGGGGGCGGGGGCATAGCTAGAGGTTTTTTTTCGGACAAGAGGCTTCCAGTGGAGAACATGGATCATGCTCGGGCGATTGCCGTAAAGTCAACATTATCAAACGCTAATAGATAAGCCACGCAGCATCAGCATGCGCTCAGTTTTGCCGCAGTTGACTCTGCTCCCCACCGCGTTACGACGCAATGCGTTGCCATATGCCCATCGAAATGGCTATTAGAGACGGGCTTGGTGGTTCGCTATGGCCAGCGAAGAATAATGCGCCAGAACAACGGATTGCGATACTCCCAGCTATGATTGCGGCACTAAACGGCGCTTTTGACGACATCTCAAAGGCCATGAGATTACACCGGGTCTGGATCGCGCTTGCCCACGAGGACATCGGCGATCAGCACAGACGCACGACGCTCGGCCCGCTTTGGATGCTGGTCAATTATCTGGCATTCATTGGCACTTTCATCTTCGTTTTCAAGACCAAAGACACGGATTCGGCCGGATACACGGCCTATGCTTCGATCGGCCTGGTTGTCTGGTTCTACCTCATGGAGATGATCAGCCTGAGCGTGCCCCTGTTCTCCCGCGAAGCCAGTTTCATTCAAGGCACGAGGCTGCCACTCTTCGTGTATGTGATGCGGCTGACGGTGCAATGTGTCATCCGAGCGAGCTATTCGGTGGCGGGTTGCATCGTCATCCTGCTGCTGAGCGGCTTGGGAATCAGCGCTGAGTGGCTATTGTCTGTCCCGGGGTTATTGCTGATTGTGCTCGCGACCCCTGCAATCGTAACGGTTTTCGCATTCCTGGGTGCATTCTTTCCCGATGCCCAGTTCATCGTCGGCAACATCATGCGGGTCGGTACGTTTCTTACGCCAGTCTTCTGGGCCTATCATGGGCAAGGCGGTATACAGAACTATGCCTATCATTGGAATCCGTTCACATATTTTCTGGAAGTGGTGCGCGCGCCAATCGCGAGCGGCGACTTCCCAATGCATGCCTTTGCTGTGACCGCCTACATCTCTTTGGCTTTCTGGGCGGTTGCGTTGCTGCTGCTGGGCGGATATCGCAAGCGCGTCGTTTTCCTGATCTGAGCTCAAAATGATTTCCATCAAGCTGGACAATGTCAGCCTCGCCTACCGCCTCTACGAAAAGTTGACGCTTACGGCGCCTGACCGGCGCCTGGGTGGTCTTGGAGGCAAAATCGGACGTTCCGGCGGCAAGCAGGTCGTGCAGGCGCTGGAAGATGTCAGCTTTGAACTCAAAGCAGGCGATCGGTTAGGCTTGGTCGGCCCAAACGGGGCCGGCAAGACGACACTGCTCAAGGTGTTGTACGGCATCTATCAGCCATCGTCCGGCATAGTAGCCATCGAAGGCAAAGTCGACGCTTTGTTCAACATCAACATAGGATTTCGCCCCGAAGCGACGGGGCGGCGAAACATTGTTCTGAGGGGTTTGATCAGCGGGTGGACCGAGGCCGAGATCCAAGAAAAAATGCCGGAGATCATCGCCTTCAGCGAACTTGGCGACTTTATCGATGTCCCTTTCAAAACCTATAGCCAGGGTATGGCCGCTCGTCTTGCTTTCTCTGCGGCTACAGCGCTTGACCCCGAAATTCTGCTGATGGACGAGTGGATCGGCGCCGGCGACGCCGCGTTTCAGGAAAAAGCCAAACGACGCATGGATGAACTGGCAGAGAAGGCAGGCATCATCGTCCTGGCGACCCACAATGAGAGCCTGCTCGAAAGCGTATGTACGAAAAGAATGACGCTTAAGAACGGAAGGGTCGAAGCCTTCACGACGAAACCTGCAAAGAGGGCTGGAACGCGAGCTAAGTCTTAAAGGTACTCTTCCCGGATACTATTTGCTCGCAGTTCAGATTCCAATTCGTCGCACCTGCTGTAGTTGAGTATGCCAACGTTGCGCCCTGCGGACGTTACTAAAATGAATTGCGCTCGAGCCGTTGAGTTACCGATGACGAGACAAGAATCTGTTCCGATGAATGATCTGAAGCGCCTGTATCAGCGCTACCAGGTCGAAATCGAGAGTGAGGTAGTGAACACGCTACGTTCGGGATGGTGGCTCAATGGCGCTATCGGCAAAAGGTTTGCGGCAAATTTTTCCAGATTCATAGGTGTTTCGGAATGCGTTCTCGTGGCCAACGGGACGGATGCGCTCGAACTTGCATTGGCCGCAGTGACCAAGCGCTACGACGGGCGCGAGGTGATCGTCGCCGCCAATGCGGGGGGCTATGCCAGTTGTGCCTGCTGGCAGAATGATCTCGTTCCGCACTATGTCGATATCGAACCAGCCAGCCAACTCATAGCCCTTCAATCGGTACTGAAAGCAGCCAGCGCAGACACCGCTGCGATCGTCGCCACCCACCTCTATGGTGGCGTCGTTGATGTCCGCGCCATCCGGGACGGACTTGAGCAGGCTGGCCTCTCGCACATTCCAATCGTGGAAGATTGCGCGCAGGCGCACGGGGCGAGAATCGGAAGCGACGTTGCAGGCTCGCTGGGGGATATCTCCACGTTCAGCTTTTACCCAACCAAAAATCTCGGAGCCATGGGGGACGGCGGCGCTGTTCTTACCTCCGACACGGCAACCGCCGCGCATGTACGGCAACTGCAACAATATGGCTGGAGTTCAAAATATCATGTCGGCGTGCCCAACGGCCGCAACTCCCGCATGGATGAAGTTCAAGCCGCGATACTGGACGTTTTGCTGGGCGATGTGGATAGACGCAACCAGCAGCGGCGTGGCATCCTAGACCAGTACAAGTCGGTTGCCGGGCGTCGATTCCAGTTCCTGGAAGGTGGCGAAGGCGCTGTCGCGCACCTCGCGGTCGCGCTTTGCGACGACCGGGACGCCTTCAGGGCGTTCATGAAAGAGCGCGGCATCGACACTGACATACACTACCCTGTGCTGGATTGCGACCAGGTCGGCTGGGCGGACTTACCGATGATGGGGAGCGAAAATCTCACCGTATCGAGGGCCAGCGTCAGCCGTCTCTGTTCGGTCCCCTGCTATCCCGATATGAGGGACGACGAGGTAGAGCGGGTTTGCCTGGCCCTCCGCGAATGGGAGACAATGTGACAACACGCTCGATCGTTTTCCCGATCTATCGAAATCAGGCGAACATCCCTTCCCTCCTGGGCGCAGTCGCCGATTTCCACTCCAGATATCATAGCGACATCGAGTTCGTCTTCGTCGTCGACGGGTCGCCGGACGAATCCGGCCCGCTGCTGATCAAGGAATTGAAAGGCTCGGGCTATGATTACAAGATCATCTTCCATAGCCGGAACTTTGGTTCGTTCACTGCTATTCGAACCGGGCTCGAACACGCTTCGGGTGACCAGGTCGCTGCGATGGCCGCCGACCTGCAGGAGCCGCCTGAACTGATCGTCGAATTCTTTTCGAAGCTGGAAAAGGACGAGGCTGACGTCGTGTTTGGGCAGCGAACCGGGCGTAGCGATCCGCCCTTGACCAAATTTCTGTCGAGGGCTTTCTGGTCGGCCTACCGCAGGCTCGTCCTGCCCAGCATGCCGAGTGGCGGAGTGGATATCTTCGCCTGCAACCGTCAGGTTCTGGAAGCGATCCTCTCGATCGAGGAGCCGAACAGCTCGCTTGTCATACAACTTTTCTGGGTCGGCTTCAGGCGGGAATTCGTGCCTTATCGGCGGCGCGAACGAAAGCACGGAACAAGCGCCTGGGGCATGGCACGGCGGTTCCGATACATGATGGACAGCATTTTCTCGTTCTCTGATTTTCCGATAATGCTCACCCTCTGGGTAGGATTTGCCGGCTGTGCGCTAAGTCTCCTATTTGCAGTCGTTACCGTGATTGCACGGCTACTTGGCAATATAGACCCCGCTGGCTATACGACACTGGTGCTGCTGATCACGGGCTTCGGTTCGGCCAGTCTTCTAGTCCAAGGGATTCTTGGTTGCTATCTCTGGCGGGCAGTTGAAAACACCAAATCGCGCCCACTTCGGATCATCAGCCGCGTCGTTGACGGAACAGCGAAATGAACGCCAAGCCATTTTTCGTGCACGAACGGGGTATCTGCGAAAGCTCCCATGTCGGCGACGGAACGCGTATTTGGGCCTTCGCTCACGTGCTGCCTGGGGCCGTGCTCGGCTCGAACTGCAACATCTGCGATCACGTCTTCATCGAGAACGACGTGATCGTCGGCGATGACGTGACTGTCAAGAGCGGCGTCCAACTGTGGGACGGGGTGCGCCTGGGCAATCGTGTGTTTGTCGGCCCGAATGCGACCTTCACCAATGATCGCTTCCCACGCTCCAAGGGATATCCCGAGGCGTTTCTGCTGACCACGATCGAGGACGGCGCTTCCATCGGCGCCAATGCCACAATCCTGCCGGGCATTGTCGTCGGCCGCCAGGCGATGGTCGGCGCCGGCGCCGTGGTGACCAAGAGCGTCCCTGCCAACGCCGTCGTGGTCGGAAATCCCGCAGTCATCATCGGCTACCAGACCGGCCCGAAGATCGTGCCAGCCTTGACGCAAACCTTCCCCGGCGCAGTGGGCGAGAAAATGTCGCTTGGGGTGGGTGGTACCGAGCTCTGGCGGCTGCCGCATTTTAGCGATCTGCGAGGCGAACTCGCCCCGCTCGAATTCGGTGCAAACCTACCGTTTAAGCCGGCCCGGTCCTTTCTGGTTTATGGCGTTCCCTCCGACAAGGTCAGGGGTGAGCATGCGCATCGCGAGTGCCATCAATTCCTGATCGCGGCCCATGGCCGCCTGTCCGTTGTCGTTGACGACGGCCATGAGAGAAAAGAGGTTTCGTTGACCGAACCCTCGATCGGCCTCTACATTCCGCCCGGCATTTGGGGAATTCAGTATAAATTCCAACCCGATACAGCATTGCTGGTCATGGCTTCGCACAACTATGATGCTGGCGATTACATCAGGGACTATGCGGATTTCCTGGATACGGTCAGGCAGGATGACCGCTGATCGCATTGGCGGAGACGCCGTCCGGTTTCTTGTCGCCGGCGGACTAAATACCGCCCTGACCAGCCTTGTCTATTTTGCCGGCCTTGTCGTCCTGCCCTCAAGTTTGTCTTACGCGCTCGCTTGGCTGACAGGACTTGTGTTCGTAATGGTGTTCTATCCCGATCGCGTCTTTCCCGGCGGCCGCACGGGCATCGCCGATCGACTGGCAATCGGGGCGTCGATTGCGGTCGTGTTCGTGCTCGGCCTAGCAGCCCTCAAAACGCTTGAAAGCGTTCTGCAAAATGCTGCAGCAGCCTTCTTTGTCACCCTTGCCATCACGACCATCCTCAACTTCGTGATTTCTCGATGGATACTCCGCAGATCATGCTGACGCGACCGAGCACAATACGACCAGCCATTAATCTCTTTGCGATTTTCGCCGCGATGTATTTTTCCGAGCTGGCTTCCTTTCCGCTGTCAGTGGATGAGGAAGTAACAGCCTTCAGAACGGACGCATCCGTCTGGATCATTCAAGGACGCTGGGGGGCATATCTGATCGAGAGGTTCCTTATTCCTCATCCGGTAATGCCTTTCTTGGCTCCAGCTGTCTTTGGCGCCGGTTGCGTGGCCGCCTACCTCCTCGTCATGGATGTCATTAACAAGCAAGAGCTCTCCATCGCTGAGTACGCATGTTTTGCGATTTTCTGTGCTTTCCCGACCTGGTTTTTTATCGTCGAATTTTATTCAAACATTGCCGCTATCGGCGTCGGCCTGTTCGCGACCGCTCTAGCGCTTTGGCTGATCCGCAAGGAGGAGGTTTCCCCACTCAGCCCTCGCTTTCTCGGAGCTGTGGGAGTCGGCGCCTTCGCCATCTCGATCTACCAGAGTTTCGCACCGGCAATTCTGGTCCTGGGCATCGCGATCTCAATTCTGCAAGCACGGGCAGGAAGGAGCGAATCGCTGCCAAAAGACCTGCTTCGGACCGGTATTCTGCTGGCTGGTGCCATATTGTTCTATGTCGTCGGCGATGCCATTTTCAGATCGTTCACCCCCGCTAGAAACGAGTATTTCGACTCGCTTTCCCAGCCTGGCTTTTTGCTTCAACATCCGGCCACAGTTATTGGGCGTGTGCTTGGAGCGATAGGCGGGATCTATGGTCTGGACCGGCGCACATATGACGTCGCGTTGTGGGCAATTCCGCTCTTGTTGATCCTTGGCGGTTGGGCGCTATTGAAGGAATTGCCCCGCTCGAAATTGCTGTTGACGGCAATTGCCTTCGCTTCATTGCTTATTCCCTTCGGCTTTCACCTCCTCGCTGCGGGCAGCATGCCTGTCAGGAGCCTCGTCGGGGTTCCGATTGCAGTTTGGATGTTTGCCTATGTCGCGGTGACGAGCAGAGAATCGAGAACCCGCGTAGCCTCAACCATCTTGATGGCCGTGGCAATTTTCCAAATTCTGGTGGCCCAGAACTATCGTCAGGCGTCTAACTATCTGGTCGACAAGCATGATACACTCATGGCGGGCGCCATCTTCGACAGGCTGTCGGCCGCGCGCGGTTTTGATGTAAAGCGCAGCTATGCTCTGAGCGTGTTTGGCGCCCAGCCATTTGTGACCAACTATCCCAAGCAGCCCGGCTCGACAGTCGGCCACTCGTTCTTCGAATGGGACGGTGGCAACGGTTGGCGCATCGCTTATTACATGAAATTGCTCGGCTACTCCAATTTGAACGGTGCTACCCCAGATCAGGTTGACCAGACGATTGTTCGTCTTTCGGCGATGCCGGTATGGCCAGCCCCCGGTAGTGTGGAAATCCAGGGCGACATTGCGCTGATAAGGCTCGGTGAGATGCCCAGCTACGCAAATCAGCAAGCCCTTGCAAAAGTTACCAATCGATAAGGGATTTAATCGAAATCTTTGGATTGGTCCGAGGGAAGCAGACGGACCCGCTTCTGTAGAGGCAGCGTGCTTGGCAGATTCGCTCAGTCGGAAACGGGATACCTTTTGATCCACCAGTTTGAGGACCAGAATAACCGACTTCTCGACCGCCATGTCGAATACACGGTGGTTCAGCGTTTCGTCCAAGCGCCAACATCGTGGACGTTCGCCCATCCGGATTCGCTATAGCCGACCAAGCGAGCATTGGCGTGCCGTTTGCCTAGCGCCACAACTCGCTCGATCGATGCAAGCGAAAGTCCCCAATCGCTCATGCCAACTTGGCCTGCGGCATTTGGGTATGGCCAATAGCCAGTCCCTGTCTGCTCGTAGTCCTTCAGCATTTGTGCTTGGGCAGCAGCTTGGATCGGGTCGTTCTTTGTGATCTCGTACGTGTTGTGCCCCCGGAAGGTTGCGATCAGTATCCCCCCGCGCCCCAATGCCGCAAAAAGCTTATCGAAAAGAATTTGCATTCTCTCGTAATCGACATGGGTGAAGACAGAGCCAACCCAGATTAGATCCATGCCGCCTGGGATTTTAATGTCAGAGGGATGCTCAGACGAAAGCACCGCATCTCCCCCGAACTCGTGGGCGCAAAATTCGACGCAGCTCGGATCGATATCGCAGAAGGTTATCTTGGCGGCAGGGAACAGTGACCGGATGTAGCGAGCGCCACGCCCATGGCCGCATCCAAAATCCATAATATTGTAAATGGCTTCTTTCCGGGCGATTGCCAAGATCGATACGATCACCTTCAACACGCTTTCGCCAACAATGTCGTAGTCATCAAGAAAGGGATTGCCTTTGAACATCCCGTCGTCAAGGTGGATCGTTGGGATGACGCCCCGCTGCCTATAGCCCTGCCACATCGCTGCCAACTTATCGATCTGCATACTACGTTCGCTCCTGACGAAAGCCTCGGCCTGGTTAGCGGGCGTGCTTCCGTGCCAAATATACTTCTGTAAATTCGCCTATTATGCCGTGCCAGTGATCATGAAAACGGCATACCTCGACATCCATTCCTGACCATCGGTGGATCAGTTCCGGCAGGTCATAGCCGTAGTGAAATGTTACCAGCGAACCAGCATCGCTAACAGGATTGCCATGATATTCCGGCTCGCCGGTGTGCTGGATCGTTCCGTCCGGCCTGTAGAGCGCACGGCGCTCACTGTCGATCTTGCCCTTGTAGGTGGGAACGGTGAACAGATAAGCGCCGCCTGGTTTCAGGGTGCGGACAATCTCCTTTGTCACCCGCTCCGGCATATTCACATGCTCCATGACATCAAGTGTAACGACGACATCGAAAGTCGCATCACCAAATGTCTGCGCCTCCAGGTTCTCGTTTCGGAAGCCCTTGACGGACGAGCCCAAACGCTCTCCGGGAAAGTACTGCGATTCAACATAACCGGCACATTCCCGCTTCAACTTCGGAGAAATTCCGCGGGGAGTGGGAGACGATTCATGAATAACAAGGTTGCGCCAACGAGAGACATGTCGCGTGAGCGTAAGAGCCAAAGCGCGCTCACGCGGGATCGATCCACATCTGGAGCAGAGCAGATGATCACGATACCAATCATAGTGGGCGGAAAACTCGACATTGGCTTCACAGATTGGGCAGTAACCTGCCCGGCGGTAAACTGGATAGGAATCAGAATTCATGGAGCACCATCAGGATTTTCAAAAATGAAGCCGTAACAGAATGCTGCTTCGGTCCGAGTTCAGCTCCACGGTGCTATTCTAGCCGGTGGGCAACCCCATTCTCCGAAAGGAATTGGGCAAAACGATCATATAGTACAGTGTACTTGCGCTGAAACTCATCATAGTTGCCAGCCTGCACAAGCTCGTTGACGTTCAATTGTCCCACTTTATCGACCGGGATATGCGGGATGCTCATAAGTTCCGCCATTTCCGTCGTCCTCGAATCGTGGGAAATTATGGTTGCAGGAACACCGTTGGTTAATGCAATCAGATTTCCATGGAAGCGCGTTCCTATCGAATAGTCGAATTTCGAGATGTACGCATCCCACTCTGCCAAATCAAAGAACATTTTTGCGTTCTCTTTGACATGCTTTACATAGAGCGACGGATCCATTTCCATGTTCATCTGCCCGAGCACTGCCTGGGCGACCCCAAAATCGTCTTCTCTCCCATCTCTGGAAAGTAGCATTTTCATTTCCGGTTCTTCGTTCTGAAGAACATATGGATATTTTTTGTGAGCGGATAATTTCAAAAGATCAGCTTCAACGCGCCGGGCAGCTTCGGGATTGGCCGAATGAAGAAATACGTTGCGTGATCCGTTCACTGCAACCCTCAGCTCGGCGTCTCTTCCTGGCCTCTTTATCTTCAAATCCGGACGCAATTTGCGAAACAAACTTGGGCATCCAACCTCTCTGACGTTCGTTATCCCAAAGTCATTCATGACTTCAGCCGTAAAATGGCCACGCACGCCCACGGTCTTGCTGCGTTCCGATATGATACGAAGGAAGCGTTTACTGCCCTCTGGGATATCTGTGACTTTTTCACCGATGATAGAAGCTTGCGCCCCGAGGCCGGCAACCAAGCATGGCAGCTTGGTCGGCTCGATAAAGTCAGCCAAGTAGGACAAATCAAAATTTTTGAAAATGAAATTTGCTGCGGCGATAGCAATGATGTCGAAACGTTCGTTTGCTTCTTGCGGGGAATAGTCCAACCCCTGACCGAACTCTTCAAAGCGAATTTCCTCGAACAGAGACTGCCCTATCAGAAGATTTCCGGTGTTATATCCAATGATTTCGAATTTCTTTTCAAAAGCAATCTGCGGATCAGGATGCGGAGCTATTGGCGCTCCCAGAAAAAGAACTCTCACTAAAATCTCCTCGACGCTCTGTAGACATCTAACTCCCCACAGTCACCAGCGTCGTCATTCTTGAATTGGAATACCAAATCGTTCACTGAGTTCATGGCTGTAGATGCTCGCTCGTTCGAGCGCGGCAGGTCCAAGATCGTGGCTGCGGATTGTATCGGCCTGTACCTGCCTGATCTCCTGTAGGTGCCTGAGATCGAAATTTCCTATGGTTACGCTCGACTGATGCCGGCGGTGTGAATTGAGCGAACGCGGGGAAAAAGCGATCGAACCATTTTCGAGCAGACGCAAATATGTCACCCAATCCCCGGCGTTGCGCAACGACATGATCTCTTCGCTGTGTTTGGCCATCGCATTGCTGAGCGCCTCCCTTCGAAACAAGACGCCGCTGACGTTCGGAATGGTGTTCTTGAGGTAAAGTGCCTCGGCGATTTCCCGGCGGCCGTCCACGACGTAGGGTTTCGTCCAGCGAGACCGGTCGATGTCCGACACATAGTCGAGATAGTGTTCGGACAAGACCCGGCCGGCGCCGTCCATCTGTCGCGACTGGCAATAGCTCATCACCACCTCCTCGCGTTCGAAGGCGGGCAGAAGCTCGGCCAGAAAATCGGGATCGGCGAGGTCGTCGGCTTCGGCGATCCAGACATAATCGCCGCGCGCCATTTCGACCCCCCGCATCCATTGGCGGAATACCGATCCTGAATTCTGCGCATTGGCCACCAGCCGGTATGGAATGTCGCAACCGGCCAGAAATTTCTCGATGACTTCGACGCTATCATCGGTCGAAGCATC
The DNA here is from genome assembly GCF_003998575.1 of Mesorhizobium sp. M7A.F.Ca.CA.001.10.2.1. Taxonomy (NCBI): domain Bacteria; kingdom Pseudomonadati; phylum Pseudomonadota; class Alphaproteobacteria; order Hyphomicrobiales; family Phyllobacteriaceae; genus Mesorhizobium; species Mesorhizobium sp. M7A.F.Ca.CA.001.10.2.1. The sequence continues at coordinate 18,468 of NZ_RZQY01000003.1, forward strand.
GTCAAGCACGATCAACTCGTAGGGCTTTATCGTCTGATCGACAATGGAGCCTAGACGTGCGCCCAGGTATCGGGCGTAGTTGTAGTTAGGCACGATGACCGACACCCGCGGCAATGGCTTTTCGGCGTAAATCAGCAGATCATGCAGGTAATGGCTGAAGCTGAACTCCTGGCGGACGATATCGCGGCCAACGCTGGCGAGACGCCGGGCTTCACTTGGATTGTCGAGCAGATTGCCAATGACCTCGGCCATCGCATCGGTGTCGAATGCCTGCACGAGGATACCGCAATCCCGCTTCAGCAGATCCTGGAAGCCACCAGCGCCCTCAAAGGCAACGACCGGCACTGTGGCATCCAGCGCCTCGAGCACCACCGAGGGGAACGGATCCTCACGCGAGGTCAAGGCATAGATATCTGCGGCGAAATAGTATTCCTGCGGATTTTCCACCAATCCGACAAAGACGAAGCGGCTCTCCAGTCCCGCTTCCTTCACCCGTCGCATTTGCTTGGCGTGAAAGACGGTATCGACATGACCGACCCAGACTGCAACCGCATCCGGCCTGGATGCGATAACCTTGACGCAAGCATCAACGAAAAGATCGAGGCCCTTGCGATGGTCGGCATAGCCCGCGCACAGGATGATGCTTGCATTTGGCGAAAGCCCTAATCGTGCGCGGACCGCCTCGCGGACCTGCTGGCGATCCTCGGCGAGGTAGGGCGTACGCAGATAGAGTCCTTGCGGCCTGACTACCGACTGGCTGACCGGTTGGCCAACAAACTCTTCGAATCCGGCTTTGACGATCTCGGCTGGGAAAACGACCGTTTCAGCGTTCTCAACAATGGCTGCGGCTGCGTCAGCAAGACCGTAGGACGCCAATATTCCGGGCAGTTCATGGACGAGGCAAACGGTGCGGAACCCTGCCTGCTTCAGCAGCGGGATGAGCTTTCCGGATACGGTGGTATTCACGACGGCGACCTCGGCACCGTTGTTTCTAATGGTGGCCAGACGTTTCAACACATCGGCATCGCCTTGTTCAGGCAAGTCGATCCTGTGCACGGTCGCGGCGTGGGCGAAACGGCCGAGCAGCGGACCGTCGCCCAGCACGATGAGATCGGGCTCAAAACCAAGCTGCTTGAATCCCTTGGCCAGATTGAGAGCCAGCAATTGCGCCCCATGCGGGTGGGCGTCGTGGGAAACGATTGCAATCCTGGCCTTGGACTTCCCCTTCGCCGCCTCCAAAGCGTCGCGGGTCGCTTGCAGATAGGCGTGGCCGTTAACGCTATCGGGCTCCAGGTGAGCGCCTTCCGCCCACTCGTTCCAGGCATTGACGAAAACCACCCGCTCGGATGGCTCGCTAATATGGGCCAAGGTGTCCTCAATGGCATTGTCCAGCCATCTGCGATACAGCTCGGGGGTGTTGTTGATGAACACCGTGCCGCCGCGCTTGCGGCGTGCGGTATTGTCCCAGCCCGGGCAAACCGAACGGAAGAGCTTGTATTTGCGGGATGAGTAGGTTTCGCTGCGTTGTGGGAATACCGACCAGTCATAGACGGTCGTGGCAAAATCCTCATGCAGCGGCGTCACTGTATGCGTGACATTTGGCGGCGCGGAATTGTTTGGCGGAAATTCCACGGCGGCATCGAACCCGTAGCGATGGGGGGGCACAGATTCGAAGGACTGGGTGTAGGCCAGGAAAATCTCGCCGATGCCGTTCTCCCGGCACCAAGTCCGCCAGCGCCGCGCTGTCTCAGCCGCCGCCGGGAGCAGGCTTGGCCGATAGACGAGCAACAGCGGCTTGCCATTGATGCGGATGTAGCGAGGGTCACGAAGATAGGGCGCGACCTCGGCGATGAACGCGAGATCATCCTGGGGGGAGTGATCCTGAGCGATCAGGATCTCCTGGTCCATTCCGTCCCAGCGGCGCGACCAATTCTCGTTGGCCCAGCAGACGCAGAATGGCATGTCGAGGCGCTTATCCTCGAGCCAGTTTTCGAGCGGCTTTTCCAGGAGCCTCTTGCCGCCGAACCAATAAAAATAGAAGCAGAAGCCTTCCACTCCATAGAGCCTTGCCAGTTCGATCTGGCGATGCTGCACAGCAGTATCGCGCAAGTCGTAGTAGCCGAGCGTATCCGGCACGTGCGGCTGGTGGTGACCGATAAATTGCGGCTCAGCGGGCCGGACATTAGACCATTCGGTGAAGTCCTGTCCCCACCATTCATCGTTTTCGGGGATCGGGTGGAATTGCGGCAGGTAGAACGCGATGACGCGCACCGGCTTCTGGAGCAACGGCGGCGCATCGAGAAGCGGCACATAGACTGGTTCGGGCGAGAAGATCGGGCCGGAACTGACCAGCGCCCCGCGCAAGACCATCTCGTTGCTGCCCACAGGCGCTTGGGGTGCCTCCATGCTTCTCCAGGCGCGGTAGGCATTCGTAACGCCAAACAGCGAAGGAAAGGTCGAAAACGCCGCTCTCTTCAATTTTCGCTTGAGGTCGGTGGAGAGCGGCACATTGTGCCAACAACCGTAGGCACCCCGAATCGCCAAGCGGCGGACCCTTATGCGAACATCGCCGATAGCGCGGACGCGGCTCCCAATCCCCCGCAGAGGCTTGGTCACTCGCCAGGATGTGCTGGCATAAACGGCATCGAGAACCTCATGCAACCGGATTTCCTCGGATCGCGCCTCGTCGCGATCCGCAAGCAGCGCACTCGTCGCCCTGTGCGCCATCGACAAATTTTCTTGCAAGAGTTCGATCTCTTTGTCTCTCGCAATGATCTGTGCCCGTTCTCGAGCGATCTCTTCGTCTCTCGCGCTAACTTGTGCCCTTGTGCCTGAGATCTCGTCTTTGTGGGTCCGGATCTGTTCACGCATATCAGCTATCTCGCTGGAGAAAGCCTCGATGCGTGCCCCGTGATGTCCCAACAACTTCCTGTTGGTTTCGATCTCCTCCTCCATGGTTGTTGACTTCAACGACCATGGATTTCCGGTTTGATCGATCGCCTTGCTCTTCGTGTCGTCGAGAGGAACCACGCTCCCGTCGGCGAGCGCGACCTGCCCGTGCACGTTGCGCGCGCCGAGGACGTTTTCCGGAATAGGCAGCTTCGTTACGATGCAAAGCGAGTTCAAGAACTCGACGGAATGAACCGACGCGAGAGAAGCCTCATCGAATGTGACTTTGTGCCTGTCGGCGAAAGTGGCCAAGGCATCGACCCGACGACGATCCAGTCCCCAATGCTCATGGTTGACTACATCAAGCAGGCGTTTGAAAAACGAGATTGAGGAAAGCGGATCGTAGAGACCGCCCTCGAACTCCTGCCAGTAACTGCAATGCAGATCTTCGGCGATGTACATGCCCCCTTCGGAAAGGTGGGGGAAATATCGCGCGAACGAGCGTATTATATCCGAGGATAGGTGCGATCCGTCATCAATTATAATATCATATTTTTCCGACATCGAGATGATGTCGCGCTCCGTTTCATCAGTATTGGCGTCACCTACGGAGATCTTTATCTTCCGGCTGTCGAAAACGAGATTTCCGCAAGCCAGATTGACGTCACAGCCAACGATTATTTCAGCATTGGGGAAATATTTCTGCCATATCTCCAGGGATCCGCCATTCTGAACTCCGATTTCCAGGATTCGAACCGGACTGTCTCGATACTCTGAAAAAATATGGTCATAGGTGCTGAGATAGATCGACCATTTATCCGACACTTTGCCGCGATGCGCATCGTACAGGTCACGAAGTGAAACGAATGGTTCCTGCTTTGCGGGCCGCGCATCGCGCTGTTTGGCTAATTGCTGCTGTTCCAACTTCTGCCGATGAAACACGCGGAGACGGCAATCAATTTCAAGGAAAAAAGCGTCGCCAAAAGTTCGTGAAACAGATTCGAACTCTGCTCTGATCCGATCAAGAATTTCTATTGCAACTGCATCAGTATCATCGGACCTGAGCGCTATCAGTGCGGTATAAGCGTCTTTGACCCAGTCAATGATGCGCGGGTCTGCGTCGAGCAACTCAGTGCTGGCGGCAAAGTGCTGATTGTCGGTAGCGAAATGCTCAGACAGCAGGGACTGCCATTTCACGTCGGGTACCGGCCAGTCTAGGCTGAGAGTAGCAGTGATCCCGTCGATACCCTGTCGCCAGTCATCAAGCAGACTCTCGTAAGACAACAAGATGCGTGACCGACCCCTAGTTGCGCGCTCGGCTTCCAATTCGTGGCGAAGCCAAAGAAGCGAACTGAAGCCCATCGTGAAACCGTTTCGGTTCGCCAGGGAAGCGATCACAGCCAACGGATTGCGGTCTATCAGCACATACCGAACATCGATGCGCATGCGCCTCAAGATCTCCGCATAAAGCGGCACGAAACGTGAGATACGCGGCTCCTTGAGCACAAAAAACGGCGCGCTGCCGTATTCCTCGTCGATCAGCCGCGCGATCTCTGCTTTGTAGAAGCGCAGACGCTGCGCGCCGAGATCGTTGGGATCGAAGGATCGCCAATCATCCCAGCTGCTTCCTGCTTCGTCCAGCATCTGGTCGTGCAGCGCAATGAGACGCTCCGGCTCCCAGTGACCCGTTGGATTGGATAGATTGGCGCCCAGCATGTTCTTAGGCAGTTCCGCGCCAAGCAGATTGATCGCCCTCGTCAGCGCGCTGGTGCCCGAGCGATGCATGCCGAGCACCATGATGCAGGTGCGTTTGGCTGCTTTCGGCTTTGCCTTGCGTGCCTTCGGCTCGTCGACGGGCGCGGCATCGCGCGTGTTTTCCGCTGAAGGGTGCTTGTTCATGCCGTCAATGCCTGTTTCGGCTCACCGGCTAGCAGCCGGCGCACCACCGCTTCCGTCGATTGCCGCCAGTCCGGTGCATTCCAGCCGAACGCCGCCGCGAATTTCGCGCTCGATAGCCGGGAATTGGCGGGGCGGCGCGCCTTGGTTGGGTAGTCCATCGTAGCAATGTCCCGTACCCGCGCCCAGGGACCACCCAACACGCGGCTTGTGTCGAGGATATGGCGGGCAAAGCCGCTCCAGTTGGCCTCGCCGGTTCCGGCCAGATGATAGATGCCGGATGCGGCGGCGCCCTCGTGCAGCCGTGCCGCCGCATGCAGGATTGCGTCGGCGATATCAAGTGCAGATGTCGGATTTCCCCACTGATCGGCCACCACCGCGATCTCGTCGCGGTCGGCGGCCAGCCGCAGCATGGTTTTCACGAAATTCTTGCCGAACGGGCTGTAGACCCATGCCGTGCGCAGGATCAGATGGTGCGGATTGGCTGATGCAACCGCCTGCTCGCCGGCAAGCTTGGAGGCGCCATAGACGCTGCGCGGTGCGGTGGCGTCGGTCTCGACATAGGCGGCGTCCTTGGTGCCGTCGAAGACATAGTCGGTCGAAAGATGGATGACGGGCACGCCCAGGCGGCTTGCTGCTTGCGCCACCTTGCCGGCTCCGGCGGCGTTCACCGCGAATGCCAGATCGGGCTCGTCCTCGGCCTGATCCACCGCCGTGTAGGCGGCGGCCGACACGACGATATCAGGCTTCGCGGCCGCGATCGCTTCGATCACCGTGTCGGGTCTTGCGAGGTCGAGTTGCGGACGGCCAATGGCGATGACCTCAACGCCGGCGGCCGCCTGGCCGGCCTCCAGAAGGCTCGCCGCGACCTGTCCGTCGCGTCCGGTGACAACCAGCCTCACGCCGCCCCCTTGCGTGCTTCGCCCAGCCGTTCACCGGCATAGCGCTGCTCGCGGATCGGTCCCCACCACCATTTGTTGTCGAGAAACCAGTCGACGGTCTTGGCGAGGCCGCTGTCGAAATTCTCATTGGGCGCCCAGCCCAGGTCTCGGCCTATCTTCGAGGCGTCGATGGCATAGCGGCGATCGTGACCGGGGCGGTCGGTGACGAAGGAAATCAGGTCGCGATAGCTCTTGCCCCCTGCCCGCGGCCGCCTGCCGTCGAGCAGATCGCAGATCGTCTCGACGACGCCAAGGTTGGTCCGCTCGGAATTGCCGCCGACATTGTAGCTTTCGCCCGGCAGTCCCCTGGTCGCGACAAGTTCCAGCGCGCGCGCGTGATCCTCGACGAACAGCCAGTCGCGCACATTGGCGCCGGCGCCATAGACCGGCAGCGGCTTTTCATCGAGCGCATTGAGGATGACCAGCGGGATCAGCTTTTCGGGAAAGTGATAGGGTCCGTAATTGTTCGAGCAATTGGAAAGCACGACCGGCAGGCCATAGGTTTCGTGCCAGGCCCGCACCAGATGATCCGAGGCCGCCTTCGAGGCGGAATAGGGCGAGGATGGCGCGTAGGGCGTTTCCTCGACGAACATGCCGCCGTCGAAGGGAAGATCGCCGAACACCTCGTCGGTCGAGACATGATGGAAGCGGAAATGGCTCTTCCGGTCTTCGGGCAGGCCGCGCCAATATTCCAGCGCGGCATTGAGCATCTTGTAGGTGCCGACGATGTTGGTCTCGATAAAGGTGCCCGGCCCATCGATCGAGCGGTCGACATGGCTCTCGGCGGCAAGGTTCATGACGATGTCGATATCGTCGCGCCGGAGGATGTCGAGCACAGCCTTTTCGTCGCAGATGTCGGCCTGCGCGAAGCGATAATTGTGTGCGTTCTCGATCGGCCGCAGCGAGGCCAGGTTTCCCGCATAGGTTAGCTTGTCGAGATTGGTCACCCGATAGGCCGGGTTGGCGCATAGATGCCGGCACACCGCCGAACCGATAAAGCCAGCACCGCCCGTCACCAGAAAATTCATGCCGCTGTCCTCACGCAACCCATCAGGCGAACACCTCGGCGGCGGCCAGCAGCGGCGCCTTGAGGTCCTTGTCCGAGAGCTGGAACCCGCCGGCCAATGACGGCCATTCGATGCCGATGGCGGGATCGTCGAAACGGACCGACCGATCATGCGCCTGCGAATAGGTGTCGGTCACCTTATACAGGACCTCGGTGTCAGGCACGAGCGTCACGAAACCGTGCGCGAAGCCTTTCGGCACCAGAATCTGGTTGCCCTTTTCGGCCGACACTTCGAGAGCGACCCATTTTCCGAAGGTTTTCGAACCGCGGCGAATGTCGACCGCGACATCGAGAATGCTGCCCCGGATGACGCGCAGCAGCTTGTCCTGGGCGCGCGGCGCAAGCTGATAGTGAAGCCCTCGCAAGACGCCCGCCGCGGCGGAATAGGAATGATTGTCCTGCACGAAAGCCAGGTCTATGCCGGCCTGCGAAAAGCGCTCGGCATTGTAGGTTTCCACGAAGAAGCCGCGCGCGTCGCCATGTCGCTTCGGCACGATTTCCAGCACGCCATCGATGCCAAGGGGCCTGACCTCCAACACCTAGCCCTCCGACAGGTCGACGACACGCCGGCGCAGATAGGCGGCATATTCATTCTTGCCCAGGTGATCGGCGCGACGCAGAACCTGGTCCACTGTCAGCCAACCCTGTTCAAAGGCGATCTCTTCGGGACAAGCGACCTTGATGCCCTGGCGGTGCTCGATGGTGCGCACGAATGATGAGGCCTCATGCAGGCTGTCATGCGTGCCGGTGTCGAGCCAGGCATAGCCGCGCCCCAACCGATGCACATGCAACTGGCCGCGCTCGAGGTAGACGTTGTTGACCGCCGTGATCTCGAGTTCGCCACGCGCCGAGGGACGGATGGCAGGGGCGATGTCGACGACGTCGTTGTCATAGAAGTAAAGACCGGTGACCGCCCAGTTGGATTTCGGCACCTGCGGCTTTTCCTCGATCGTCAGCGCCGTTCCCGTGGCCTTGTCGAAGGAAACCACGCCATAACGCTGGGGATCCTCGACATGATAGGCGAACACCGAAGCGCCCTTTTCGCGCGAGGCAGCGTCGCGGCAAAGCTGCGACAGCCCGTCGCCGAAATAGATGTTGTCGCCGAGGATCATCGACACGTTGTCCTTGCCGATGAAATTGCGGCCGATGATGAAGGCCTCCGCCAGCCCGTTGGGCTGCGGTTGCTCGGCATAGGACAGGTCGAGGCCGAACTCCGATCCATCGCCAAGCAGATCGCGAAAAACGGGCAGGTCACGCGGCGTCGAAATGATCAGAATTTCACGGATACCCGCGAGCATCAGAACGCTCAGCGGATAATAGATCATCGGCTTGTCGTATATCGGCAGAATTTGCTTAGAGACTGCTAATGTTAGTGGATAAAGACGCGTTCCACTGCCTCCAGCAAGGATAATTCCTTTCAAGAAGCTCTCCTTGACATGCCTGAACCCCCCGGCCCCAGCCGACCGTGCTTAGGTTCCATGCAATGGCTTGTCAATCTCGGCGTTCGGCAAACGTCTGGGTCACGATCCAGCGCCAATCCATCGCCAATTCCAGGCGACGCATTGCTATCGTCTTGCCAGAGCCGGCCTGACGGGAACAAGCAGATTGTCATCATGGGCCTCGGTCGACTCGCCTCTCTGGCTTAACCGCCCAGCGAATCCCTTGTGAAAGATGATGCCATTCATATAGGCGAAAGTCATCGCAAGCGCCGCCGTTCGCATGGGATAATCGACCAGGGAATGAACGAGCAGAAACGATACTGAGAGAAACGCCATTTTCTGCAGCGGATCTCGCCGTGCCGCCAGGGAAAACGCAAAAAGCAATATCGAGTAGGCCGCGACCAGAAAGACAACAGGCGCGCCACCTTCAAGCGCCAATTCCAGATAATCATTGTGGGCGTGATTGACGTAGGGCTTGAAGATCATCTCCCCCTTTTCGTAAATCTGGTAGACTTTCGGAAAACTCCCAAAGCCGACGCCCGTCGCCCAGTTCTCTTCAATTCCCGCGATCGTGGTGCGTGCAAATTCGGCCCGTCCAAAGGCCGGGTCAACCACTTCCGCATCGATCTTCGTCCACGCCCCGATCGTGTAGAGCGAAAGTCCGATGAAGACAGCGGGTATTCCATACCCGCCCAGCCTCGAGCGCGCGGACAGAAAGACGACCGATATTATGGTGATCGCCAGCCCTATCAGAATACCGGCGCGCGAACCGGCGGCCAGAAGCAGCAGCAGCAGCGTTATCAAACCGAGCGACCCGGACAGAAGGTGCCCGCGAAACAGGCCGTAGTAGACGACGAAGGGGATGGAGACGAAGAGCAAAGCTGAAAAGTGGTTCTGGTTGGCAAACAGTCCCGCATTGATCGTGAACGGCAGCAAACCCTGTATGGCAACCGTATCGGAGAGCGAATACTGGATCGCCGCAGCCAATCCGTTACAGATGACACCCATCAAAAAGAAGGGCAGGAGGCCGTAGACCTGATCTGGGCGCAAGCGGGTGACGCTCAGAAAGAATGCAGCCATCGCCACGAAGTACAACAGACACTCGATCGTGCGTCCCACGCCGACACTGACGAAACGCAGCCCGGTTTCACCGCTCAGCCATGGATTTGCAAGTAAAACCTCAGGCCGCAATCCGCTCAACAGGGCGGCGGGCAACGGCACGATTTGGAAACAGAACACGGCAAGGCCCAGAGCAAGCAACCACAGGGCCGAGCGAGGGATGCCGTGCTCAGACGGCCTTGAAAAGATGGCCGCGGCCGCGACAATCGCCGCCACCTCGATCACCGCCTCGGTGTAGAGACCGCTCGCGGTGCCGCCGCCAATCAGCACTGACAGGAAAAGAACCGACCCAAGCAGATATTTTTCCCATTCCGTGGACCGGGCTGACCGCTCTCTCAAGATGAAACTCTTTCGATGCTCAATTTGTGCATGACCAACGTGCCAACGTATCGAAATCGCCAGCTCTCAGCGATGGCAGCTGTTTCCAGCCGCAACACTTGCATGGGACACGCGCCTGGTCCGATCGCGAAATCCAGACTCAACTGCCGCCGATTGAATGTGCCCTCCGGAATGTTGAACCGAGCTATTTCTCCCGCCGGATCCGCGCATCTGATGGACCAGAACAACTGCTTGGGCAGCTTCAGGTTTCTCGCGGAGGCGATCAGGGAAATCCTGTAGGAGCCGGGAGGCAGTTCGACATATTGCTGGAGCGCGGCGTTCTTCACCGGCGTATTCAGAAACCGGACAGTCGCTCCGCTATCGCTTTCGCCGACGTCGCGCGCCCCGGCAAAGGTAATTTCCAGACCGGAGCGGTCGCGAACCTGCCAGTCGAATGGCTTGTCGCTGAGGATCTGTTCAAAGCCGCCGTTGAAGATGTATCCGGCCAGTGTCCGCTCCTGATCGGTCATACTGAACAGGAACAGCCGATAGGCCGCCTCGTATTCCTTCTGCCGGATGTACCCGTTGATTACGGCAGACAATTCCTTCGACGTCGGTTGTGAGCTCGATCCGGTAAGGTCCAGCAACAGTTGATTTGCGACGCGCAGGCCCCGCGGATCCTTACCAAGGGCGGAGAAAAGATTGGACCTCCACGGTGCCTCGATCCTTAAGGCTGCCAGGACAGCCTGATATCCGTCCGGGTTTGCAAGAATAGCCGGCAAGCCCGCCGCAATGACTGGAAATGTGTCCGGCCACCGGCGCAGCAACGTGTCGATCTCGGCGACGGCCTTTGACAGGTCGCCCATCTCGATCGAGCGATCGATCGATCTCTGAAGCGAATGGATTTCAGTCTTGGACAGCTTTCGAGCCTGGTCGAAGAGTTCAAAAGCCTCGTCTTTCTCGCCTTGTCGATACTCAATCTCGCCTATCAGGCTGTAGAGCCGGGCGTCCGCGACGTTGAAACGAAGCGCGCCCCTCGCCTTTGCTGCCAAGACGTCGAGATCAACACCGTCGCCTGTTTCGCTCAGCCGACCGGCAATTTCGCCTATCAAGGCATCTATATTCAACGGATCGAGCGCAAGCGAGACGGCCGGCGTTTCCGACTCAAGAAGCCGACTTAGCCCTATCGACGAAACCGCCAACACCAGAACGGAGGCGACGAACCAAACGCCTGAACGCCGGAGATTTCGCGTGAGCGGGCTCGCCTGCTCCGTCATCGACTTTGCCCTCAATTTTCGGGGTACTCGCGCCATAGTCGTAGTACTGATAGTTCATGTATTTATAGGCGTAATTGTAATCGAACTTGTTGACCGTGAATTTCGACATCGCCGCTCCGATCACGTTCGCACCGGCTGAGCGCAGACGCTTGAGTGCCGTTTTGGCTGACTTGCGTGTGACCTGATTGGTCGAAACGACCATCAATGTGCCTTCGGCAAGCCGGCTGAGGATTGGTGCATCGGAAAGACCGACGACCGGCGGGGCGTCGATGATGACCAGATCGAAGCGTTTGCCGAGATTGGTCAAGATCAACGCCATCTTCGGCGACGAGAGCAGGTCGGCCGGATTCGGCGGAATCGTTCCGGACGTCAGCACGGTGACATTAGGGTATTTCGTCGGTCTGAAAATGCCCGGCAGATCGTCCTTGCGAACGGTATTAGTCAGCAGGTTGCTCAACCCGATCGCATTGTCGAGGCCGAACAGCCGGTGCAGGTTGGGTTTGCGGAGATCGCCGTCGACAAGCAGAACCCTTGCGCCGAGTGCCGCGAAATCCTGGCCAAGCTTGAACGACGTGGTCGACTTGCCTTCCGACGGTTCCGAACTGGTCACCAGCAGCGATCGCGGCGCGCCCTCCGCACCGGAGAACTGCAGCGATGTCCGCAGCGAACGATAGGCCTCGGAGAGCCCGGATTTTTGATCGGCGATGCTGGCTATGAGTTCGCGGTCACCGACAAGCGGCAGGATGCCGAGCATCGCCAGCCCCAGCTCTTTCTCGATCTGCTCCGGGTTGGTGAAAGTGTTGTTCAGCAACTCGATGATGTAGATGATCGATGCAGCCAGGGCCATGAAAAGCGCGAGAGCGACTGCAAGGTTGATGCTCAGACGTGGAGAATAGGGGGCTGTGGGCAGCGAAGCGAAATCGACTATCGCAGCGCTTTGCGTCTTGAGCTCCGAGCTGACGCCGACTTCATTCAGCTTGGCGATAAGGCTGTCATACTGCGACCGGTTGGAGTCGACCTCGCGCTTCAGGATCGTGTATTTGATATTCTTGTCGTTGAAGACGACCTGCTGCCTCTCCATCTCCGCGAGCTTGGACTTGAGATCGGCTTCCTTGTTCTGTGCTTCCTGATATTTCAGCCGCAACGAATCGGTTATCGCCAGCACGCCGTTGTTGTAGATTCGCTGGAGTTCCTTGATCTGCGATTGCAATTGCTGCATTTCCGGAAAACCGGGCTTCAGGATGCCCAATTTCTGCTGATATTGGCTGGTCAGATCCGCCAGCTTTTCGCTAAGCTTCTGCAGACCTTCGCTTTCCAGAACCGGACCGAGGCTCGACCCGCGGCCTTTTTCTATCTGATCGACCACCCGCCCCGCATCAAGACGCTCCTGGATTGCAGTGGCCAGGGCGGTGTTCAGGGCTTCGATGTTGGAGCCGATCAGCGATTTGTCATCGCCGGTAACCGTGATGCCGGCATCTTTTGCATAGGTGACCAGTTCCTCTTCGGAGGTCTGCAGCTTTTGCTTCACCTGCAAAACCTGTTCCTGGATGAACTGCCGTGCCAGATCAGAGGTCTCGCTGGTCTGATCGAGACGTTGATCGATAAAGCTCTGCGCGACCTGATTGGCAACGTCGCTTGCATATTTCGGCTTTTGATCGACGAAGGTGATCGATAGCAGGCTCGTATTGGTGACCAGATTGACCGTCAGATCTTCCTGGATGCGCTTGATCGCAATTGCCTCGCGCTCTTCAGGCGTTTTCTCCTCAATGGAGGGTGACTTGGACATCCCGAACGCACGGTAGACAATATTGCTCGGGGAAAAGCTCGGCGTCGGAAACAGAAAATCCGGTTTTTCGCTAAGCCCAAGCTGGAACACCACGCGCTGAGCCAATGCCCGGCTCTTCAGCTTCTCCCGAGCGGTCAGGAAGGCCCGGACGTCGCTGTTTTCGGAAACGACCTCAATGTCCTGAAACACTTTCGCCGAAGGCACCAGAACTTCGAGCTGCGTCGTCGCCAGGTATTTTGGTGTCTGCATCATCGTCACGATGACGCCGGCAACGAGCCCGGCCGCCGCCATCATGACGATCAGCCAGCGATACTGGACGATGTATAAAAGCAGCTTGAGCGGGTTGAACCCCTCATCCTGGCCCGCATAGTCGCGACCATAGGGACCGTAGTTTTGCGGCACGTCGTAATAGGAGTCCGCGGACAGGGCCTGGCCATGTCCGGGTCCGGCAAGTTGGGGCTGCCTGTTGCGATCGAGCATGCGCGAGGTGATCCTGGGGTTGTCCGTGTCTACGGAATGACCGCAATGCGGGCAGCGCTGGAGGCGAGGCCCAGCGCATCCTTCAAATTGTTCATCGCGATTTTCGACTTCGAAGCAAAAACGACGACCACGTCGCCGCCATAGATGCGCGGGTTGCGGTTCTTGCCGGCGCGGATTTCCTCGACATTGTAATTTGCGACCAGCTTGTTTTGGCCGACATTGCGATAGACGAAGACCTTGCCGGCATCACCGACCGGATTGAACCCTCCGGCAAGGGCGATCGCGTCGAGCAAGGAAGCGCTGCTGGACACCGGATAAATGCCGGCCTTGTTGACTTCACCATCGACCGTGATGCGCTGGCCAATCGACTCCTTGACGAAAATCGTCACGTCAGGCGACTGCAAGTACTTTTCACCGTAGGCAGTCTCGATTTCCTTCTCGAGCTGACGAACGGTCTTGCCGGCTGCAGTCATGGTCCCAATCAGCGGAAGCGAAATCTGTCCGCCCGCGTCGACCTGAACTGTTCTGTTCAAATTATCGACCTGAAACACACTGACCTCGAGCACATCGTTGGCAGACAGAGGCTGCTCGCTGCCGTTCTGGGTATTCTGCGGCGGCGGGAGATCCTTGACCACCTGCAGCGTACCACCGCCAGAGAGCGCCGATGAAGACGCCGTCGGCTGCAGCGCATCGACAGAACTGGTGGAGGACGTCGATGTCGACGAAGTGCTTGCGCAGGCAGATATTGCTAGCGATGCGAGCAAAGCGGGCACGGTGCCCGCATGACTTCTTGCGAGATCGAAAATGCCCATCAAAGAGCCCCGCTCTTAAACAACCGGCCCAATCCGCCAAACCGCCCCGCACTGCTGCCCCCCGATTTTCTCGGGCTTTGCTTTCCGATGGGCACGAGCGGCCGATTTTGCAATATCGCGTCCGGGCGTTTCACTGCCATGTTGTAAGCCTCATCTTCCCCACACCGGTTCGCGATGGCGACAACCGCCTGCGAAAGCCCTGGCCGCCGCCGGCTGGCGCCGTGGGTGTCGGAGGCGACAATATCCACCCTGCCCTCATCCAGCAGCTTCTCCGAGTAGTAGAGCGCCGTACGTCCAAAGGCCCCCGTCACAGAATCAGCCGTGAGCTGAATAAGGCAGCCTAGCGTATTCAACCTCTCGATGACGTCGTAATTCGCCTTGATCCAAGTCAACCGCTCTGGATGAGTGAGGATCGGCACGAAGCCGGCCCCTATGAGACGGGCGGCGAAGTCTTCGAGCCGCGGAGGCAAAATGTGATGTGGCGGTTCGAACAGGAAATAGCGGGATCCGTTCAGAGTCGGCACCGTACCAAGCCTCAATCGATCGGGGAGATCAGGCGCGAGATGAACATCAGCGCCAACATATACGGTAAGCGGTATGGCAGCGCGATGAAGCTCCAGTTCTAACGCCTGAACAGCCCCGGCAATCTTTGGCGTGGCGTTCTCATAAACCCCAGGCATTACATGCGGCGTACATGCCATATGCGTTGTACCGTCGGCCACTGCCAGCCGTGCCATCTCCAGCGACATGGCCAAGTCAGGAGAACCGTCATCGAGACCGGGCAGGATATGTGAATGCAGGTCGATCATTGGCGTTTCTGGTTGAGAGGAGGCAAAGCTTCGCCTCGACAAAATAGAAACGCGTCACCCGCATGAAGGCGAATGACGCATTTGACAAATTTACGCAAAACAGCGGGGGTCGTATCCCGCCTATCGGCTGACCGCGTCGTCGTCATCCTGCAGGCCGATAATAAGGGCGGCGGCACCACCGACGGCGGCGCCGCCCAAGAGAACCGGCAGCATGCCAGGTTCTGAGCTGGCGGGTACGATCGTCGCAGACGGTGTCTCAAGCGAAACGCACATGCCGCCTTCGATAGGGTCGACCTTGACGGTGGCATTGGCTGGAATATCGAGCGCGCAATTGGCTCCGATAGCCAGCGAAGCAGACGCCTGCGCCCCGGTCATGATGCGCGCGCCCGCATACACCGGCGCCTCGGCATCCACCCCTGCATAGCCGCCGGCCTGGGACATCTGCACATTACCCCGGACCTGCGTAAGACGACCTATCGCGTCTGCGGACGCCGGCACGGGCGCAAGACAGGAACAGGTTTGCTGAGCTACAGCCTCGGGCGCGGCGAACAGGGCGCCCCCTGCGACGAATGCAACAAAAGTAAAAGCAACCCCGAACCGATGGCAACTCATCATTTTACCCCGCCAAAACCTGTAACTCGCCCTGTT